>JAGQYZ010000129.1:1520-5250 GCA_020435865.1 Aequorivita sp.
GACAAAACTTTTGAAATTTCCACAGATGGAAAAGTAGAGGTTTTAAATGCTTCTGGAAAAGTAATCATAGAACACACTGTTGAAAAAGGCGATATTTGGAGAATGTGTCAAGTAAAGGATTTACCAATTCAAGATTGGGTAAAACTCGCTGTGGAACGCGCAAGAGCAACTGGAAATCCAGCAATTTTTTGGTTGGATGAAAACCGTGCCCACGATGCTGAACTGATCAAAAAAGTGAACAAATACCTTCCTGAGCACGATACAAATGGTTTGGATATAAAAATCCTTTCCCCAGAAAAAGCTACTGAATATACTTTGGAACGTGTAAAAGCGGGAAAAGACACCATTTCTGTAACTGGAAATGTGTTGCGTGATTATCTGACTGACCTCTTCCCTATTTTGGAATTAGGTACGAGTGCAAAAATGCTTTCTATCGTTCCATTGATGAACGGCGGAGGGCTTTTTGAAACTGGCGCGGGCGGTTCAGCTCCAAAACATGTTGAACAGTTTATAGAAGAAAATCACCTGCGTTGGGATTCTTTGGGCGAATTTTTGGCGCTGGCAGTTTCTTTGGAACATTTAGGAACGAAATATAACAATCCAAAGGCTATTGTTTTAGCTGATGCTTTGGATGATGCCACGGAAAAATATCTCGACAACAGCAAATCACCTTCTAGAAAAGTGAATGAGATTGACAACCGAGGAAGTCATTTTTATTTAGCAATGTATTGGGCCGAAGCGATTTCAATACAAGACAAAGACACAGATCTGAAAAAGATCTTCACTCCAATCGCAAAAGAATTAAAGGAAAACGAAGCCAAAATAAACAATGAATTGATTTCAGTGCAAGGACATCCAGTAAATATTGGTGGTTATTATGAACCAACTGAAAAATTGGTTTTTGAGGCCATGCGACCGAGCAAAACTTTTAATAACATACTTTCAGAAATAAAGTAAAAATCAAAACGTTTTAAAGCCTTCAGTATTCCTGAAGGTTTTTTTATACTCAAGAATTATATATTTGAAAAAAATACTCACATTCCTAGTTTTCTTCGGAAGCTTCACAGTCTTTTCACAAGAAAAATTCACACTTAGTGGCATCATTTCCGAAGCTGATACCGGTGAAACTCTTTTTGGTGTAAACGTAATAATTCCTTCATTGCAAACGGGAACCGTAACCAATCAATATGGTTATTATTCTATTACACTTCCAAAAGGCGATTACGAAGTTTACTATAGCAGTATTGGTTTCACAACCCAAAAATTTGAAATTTCTCTTTCAGAAAACATAAAAAAAGACCTGTCCCTTTCTACAGATACAGAAAACTTGGATGAGGTGGTTATTAAAACAAATGGAGAAAAACTCAATATTCGTAGCTCACAGATGAGTACGAACACACTCTCCGCGAGTACTATCAAAAAAATTCCAGTGGTTTTGGGCGAAGTGGATGTTATCAAAGCAATAACTCTGTTGCCTGGAGTTACAAGTGCTGGTGAAGGCGCAAGTGGGTTCAACGTTCGCGGAGGTGCGGCAGATCAAAACTTAATCTTGCTGGATGAGGCCACATTATATAATTCTTCGCACTTGTTTGGTTTCTTTTCGGTTTTTAATCCCGATGCCATAAAAGATTTGACGCTATATAAAGGAGGAATTCCTGCACGCTATGGCGGACGTATTTCTTCGGTTTTGGATATTTACCAAAAAGACGGTAACAAACGGGAATATCACGCCAGTGGTGGAATTGGCTTGGTAGCTAGTCGCTTGCTTTTGGAAGGGCCAATTAAAAAAGACACAGCATCATTTCTTATTGGTGGAAGAAGTAGTTACGCACATTTATTTCTTCCGTTATTCAACAATGATAACGTTGCATATTTTTATGATTTAAATGCTAAGTTAAGCTATAATCTCAATAAAAATAACCGTCTTTTTCTGTCAGGTTACTTTGGAAGAGATGTTTTTGAAATATCGGATAGCTTTGCGAATAGTTTCGGAAATACAACTTTAAACCTGCGCTGGAACCATCTTTTCTCAGATAAACTGTTTTCAAATCTATCCGTAATTTATTCAGATTACTATTATGGTTTGGAACTGAAATTTGTAGAATTCAACTTTGATAGCGGAATTCAAAATTTCAATTTGAAGTATGATTTCACACATTACATATCGAATCACGTCGATTTACGTTATGGAATCAATAGTATATATTACAAATTCAATCCCGGAGACGTAACACCAACCACTGAAGATTCTGGAATTAACCCTTTTAAACTAACAGACAAATACGCATGGGAAAACGCAGTCTATGTTGACTCCGAAATTGACCTTTCTGATAAAATCTCTATTCAAGCTGGGCTTCGGTTGTCAACTTTTAACCGTTTGGGACAGGATGAATTATATTTATATGAAAACGATAATCCCATAATTTACAACCCAAGTTTGGAAATTTATCAAAAAGCAAAACCAAACGATACAATATCTTTCAGCCGAAGCGAGACCATAAAATCCTTTGCCAATCTAGAGCCACGGTTTGCAGTTTCCTATTTATTGAATGATGATTCGTCCATTAAAGCCAGTTACAATAGAATGACGCAGTACATTCATTTAATTAGCAACACTACTTCTCCAACACCTTTTGATATTTATGCACCGAGCGGCAAGTATATTGAGCCACAGTTGGCAGATCAAGTAGCGCTTGGGTATTTCAGAAATTTCAACAATTATTCCCTAGAAGTGGAAACCTTTTACAAAAAAGTACAAAACCGATTGGATTATGTGGATGATGCAGATTTAATAGCCAATGAAGCCGTAGAACAAATTCTGTTGAATGGGGAAGCAAGAGCTTATGGATTGGAAATACTTTTCAGAAAAAACACAGGGAAATTTCAAGGTTGGGTTGCCTATACGTTATCAAAAAGTGAACAACGCACACCCGGAAGAACAGCAATTGAAAGTGGAATAAACAATGGACAATGGTACAATTCACCCTGGGATAAAACACATGATATTTCAATTACTGGGCAATATGAATTTTCAAAAAAATGGTCATTTGGTGCAAATTTCATTTTTCAAACAGGAATTCCAACCACTTATCCAGAAGGACATTATGAATATAATGGTGTGGTAGTGCCTGTTTATGAAGCACGAAACAGCAGCAGGCTTTCATCATACAACAGATTGGATTTTTCTGCAACTTGGATTCCAAAGCCAGAAAGCACAAAACGTTGGAAAGGCGAATGGGTTTTTAGTATTTACAACGTGTATAATCGTAAAAATGCTGCCTCAATTAGTTTTAGGGAAAATACGGACATTGGTCAAAATGAAGCCGTCCGGCTTTCCATTTTTGGTATAATCCCTTCAGTAACCTATAACTTTAAATTTTAAGATTATGAAGAAGTTATTTTTATTGGTGATTTTCTTCGGAATTTTATCTTCTTGTGAAGATGTTATAGACGTCAATCTTAATGATGCCTCTCCAAGACTGGTTATAGAAGCAAATTTAAATGTTTGGGAAAATGGAACTTCACAAGCAAGTGTAAGGTTGACGACTACTGCTCCTTTTTTTAATAACAGCGTACCATTTATTACAGGTGCAATTGTAACTGTTACTGATGAAAATGGAACGGTGTATCCTTTTACTTATTCCGACAATGGTTTTTACACGGCCAATCTTGTGCCTCAATTAAATATAGATTATACACTTACCATAAGTTACAAAGATGAAATTTACAC
>JAGQYZ010000129.1:5353-6877 GCA_020435865.1 Aequorivita sp.
TTTTTCACAGATCCAGCGGGTGAAAGAAACTTTTACTTTTTTGAAGGACTTTCAGAAAGAGGAGACGTATTAGACGTATATAATGATGAATTTTTCAATGGAAACACAATTTTTGGATATTATTTGGTTGAAGATCTGGCTCCCGAAGACGAAGTGCAATTTAATATATATGGCGTAAGTGAAGCGTATTACAACTTTATGTTTATACTTTTACAGCAAACCAGCGACCAAGGCGGTGGCCCATTTGAAACGCAGCCTGCTACCGTCCGCGGAAATATTATAAATGAAACAAATCCAGATAATTTCCCATTGGGATATTTCAGGGTTTCAGAAGTTTCAACACTTAATTATACGGTTCAGTAAATCACAGTTTAAAATCCAAAATCGTAAATTTGAAAATGAGTTATATAAAAACAACAGAATCAGATTCAAAATACAATCATTTGGAAAAGATGAGCGTTTCTGAATTGCTTCAAAATATCAATAACGAAGATAAAACTGTTGCTTATGCTGTTGAGAAATCACTTCCGCAGATTGAAAAACTTACAGAAAAAGTTGTAGAAAAATTGAAAGATGGAGGAAGGCTATTCTATATTGGCGCCGGCACCAGCGGCCGTTTGGGAATTGTTGATGCCAGCGAATGTCCACCAACTTTCGGGGTTTCGCATGATTTAGTTATAGGCTTAATCGCTGGAGGCGACACCGCAATCCGCAAAGCCGTTGAGTTTGCCGAAGATTCCGAAAACCAAGGTTGGGAAGATCTTCAAAAGGAAAATATTTCAGAAAAAGATATTGTAATTGGAATTGCTGCTTCGGGAACTACTCCCTACGTAATTGGAGCGTTGAAGAAGTGTAATGAAAAAAACATTCCAACTGGCTGTATAACTTCTAATGAAGGAAGTCCTTTGGCTACTACGGCGCAATTTCCAGTTGTAACAATTGTTGGTCCAGAATTCGTGACTGGAAGCTCACGAATGAAAGCGGGAACGGCACAAAAACTTATCTTGAATATGATTTCAACTACTGCGATGGTTCAATTAGGAAGGGTTAAAGGGAACAAAATGGTCGATATGCAATTAAGCAACAACAAGCTCGTTGACCGTGGCGTACGAATGATTATGGAAGAATTGAATATCTCAGAAAAAGAAGCACAAATACTTTTGGAAAAACATAAAAACGTTCGGAGCGCAATAAACAATTTTCAAAATGGGTAAAGAACACACAGATTTTGAATTACTTAAAAAGGGGCTAAAGCTTATGGCCTTCGCTTTACCATTGCTTTTTTTAAGCCCTTATTTGCTTACATTATCTTTTCTCAATAAAGAAACATTTATGTTCTTCGTATTTCTTTTCTTCGGAATAGTTACCGGTGCCGGCGCTATTTATCTGTGCTTTAAAGGGATAAATACTATTTTGAAATCTATATTCTAATTATATCTACTTTTGAAATAATACAACTTAGGTATTAATTATTACTTCAATATCTATCATAAAAAAAGCCCCTTCACAAAAGTGAAGGGGCTT
>JAGQYZ010000130.1 GCA_020435865.1 Aequorivita sp.
AAAAAAGTCAAGATGACTTCATTGAAAAATTGTTATCTTTCCGCAGCCTAAAAATTCTAACCAATGAAAAAAGTCCTACTATTCGCAGTTTGCGTTTTGCTTAATTACGCCTCTTTTTCACAAATTATTTATGAAGAATTCAACTCTACCAAACTTGGCGAGTCTCGTAGACTTAAAATTCAGCTTCCAAGGAATTATGACACCAATATAGAGAAAAAATATCCCATCGTATTGGTTCTGGATGCGGATTATCTATTTGAGCCCGTAGCGGGAAACGTTGATTATTTTAGTTATTGGGAAGATATGCCAGAGTCTATAGTTGTTGGGGTTATGCAGGGTAATTCTCGTTATGAAGATTGCTCCTATGATGATGAAACCTTTATGCCTGGCGGGAAAGGTGCCCAATTTTTTGAATTCATCGGTTTAGAGCTGATTCCTTATATTGATAGTAAATACCGCACGGCAAAATTTATTATTGGTGTTGGGCACGATTTTACTGCAAACTTTCTAAACTACTATCTTTTTAAAGATCCACCACTTTTAAACGGATATATCAACCTAAGTCCGGACATGGCACCTATGATGGAAGAGCGACTTGTGGAGCGGATTCCAAAAATACCTGGAAAAATATTTTATTATTTGGCTACTGGAACGGATGATATTAAAGGATTGATGGAATCTAATGAAGATTTGAACAACCAATTAAGCGGTTTAAAAAGCAAAGCCTTCAACTATTATTATGATAATTTTGATGGAGCAACCCATTATTCGCTTGGTGGACGTGGTATTCCAAATGCTTTGGAAAAAATATTCTCGGTTTATAGACCCATTAGCAAAAAAGAATTTACTGATGTGTTATTGAAACTGGACACGCCAATCAGTCAATATCTTCTGGATAAATATAAAGTGATTGAAGATCTTTTTGGAATAACAAACAATATTCGAGTAAACGATTTTATAGCCACTGCTACTGCTGCAGAAAAGAAAAATCAATGGGAATCTTTGCGTGAAATTGCAACGCTTGCAAAAAAACAATATCCAGAAACGGTTCTTGGGCCCTATTATCTAGGGCGTTATTACGAAGAAACCGGCGAACCAAAAAAAGCGATGAAAACCTTTCAAGGTGGATATGATAAGGAAGAGGTGGATTTTATTACTATTGATAAACTGCTAGACAAAGCAGATAAAATAAAAGCAGATTTTGGGTATTAAGTCTAGAGTTCTTTTATAATATTTCGGTTTAAATATGCCCAGTTTGTAAGTGCATTGGTGGTATTATTTTCAATTTCAAGCTTTGTAATGATATTGCTTCGGTGCTTTTCCACTGTGCGAATTGAAATAAATAGTTTTTCAGCTATTTTGCTACTAGACATTTGTTTCGCCACCAATTTCAAAATGGTTTTTTCGGAAGAAGTCAAATGCTTTATTTTTTTTAAATCATCAGAAACACTTGAAAGGGAGGCAGGGGCAAAAGAACTACTAAAGTATATTTCATTTTTCATTGCACATTTAATGCAGTCCTCAATTTCTGAAAAAGAGTCTTCTTTTAAAAGATAACCACTAATTTGAAGTGCCTTGGCTTGAGATATATAATCTTTTTCCTTGTGAAAGGATAAAATGATAAACTTGGTATCCACTTCTTTTTGCTTGGCCATTTTTATTACTTCAAAGCCTGTTAAAAGTGGCATATCAATATCTAAAAGTGCAATGATGGGGTTGTGTGTTAAAATAAGTTCCAGAGCTTGCATTCCGTTTGTAGCTTGTCCAACAACATTGTAATTATTTGCCGTAAGCTCGTCATTAAGCCCTTTGAGGATCATAGGGTGATCATCTGCTATAACGGTGGAAATATTTTTTTTGATAATCATTTAAAGTGGAATTGTAAGAGTAATGGTAGTCCCTTTATTAATCTGGCTTTTAATATCGATTTTTGAGTGTAAAATTTTTGCACGCTCCAATAAGGTTTTCATGCCTAGGCTTTCGCTGGTTTTTACCTTTTCCGAATATTCAAATCCTTTTCCATTGTCTGTAATTATAGCCTCAATAGTATTTTCTTTTTTTTCTATGGTCACGGAAGCTGCTTTAGCTTCGGCATGTTTTACCATATTGTTTAACACTTCTTGAATAATTCTATACAAATGTAGTGATGCTTCTTTGCTTAAAAAAGTATCAATGTCTTCAATTTCGTGGGTAAAAAAGATATTTGTATTTGTATCTACATCATCAACCATATTTCTAATTGCTGCTGTAGGGCCCAAACGCTCTAAGGTTGAGGGATGTAGCCCTCTAGATATAGCTCGTAGTTCTTGAAGCGTATTGCTCGCCAAAGCTTCCATTTCTTGGTTTCCGGTGCTTTTTGTTTTTTTGGTAAGGAGCATCAATTTTTGGCCCACGCTGTCGTGAAGCTCACGTGCCACTCGAGTGCGTTCTCCTTCTTGGGCTTTTATGAGGTTTTGTGTGTAAGCTTCATTTCTTCTTTGTTCAACTTTGTTCCTATAAAAATATATAAGGAAAACACTTATTGAAGTAACAGCTATAAAAGAAACCCAAAAAAACCATGTCTTCCAAAATGGGACTGTTATTGTAAATACATATTTATAGGGTTGTGTTTGCCAAACACCATCGCCATTGTCTGCAATAAATTCAAAAGTATATTTCCCAGGAGGTAGATAGGAAAACACTACGTTTGGATTTTCGGTGGGTTGGGACCATTCGTTTCCATCCCGAAGTCCTTTCATTCTATATTTATACTGAACGTTCTCTGGGTGTGTAAACGTTATTGCTTCCATTGAAAAGCTCAAATAGTTTTTTTGATAGGGAAGGACAATTCCTTTTTGGGTTCTGTATATACTATCGTTAAAAGGTTCAGAAAATAAAAGAATTTGTGAAATATCCAATTTTGGAGGTTGTATATTCGGAATAAAGCTTTTCTCATTAAAGGAGAGCATTCCACTTAAGGAACTGGCTAAAATAGTTTTGTCTTCCGTAATTAAAAGTGAATTTAAGTCAATGTCGTTTTCCAAAAAATTAGGCACGGTTCCATATTTCATTGCTACAATGCTGTCTTTTTTCAGTAAAAGATCAAGATCGACTTTGAGTAACATATCTCTTCCAGCCAACCATAAATTGTTGCCATCAATTTTCAAAGCCCGAAAATATTTTAAAGAGGGAAAACGATTCATGTCAAAAGTCTGAATCTTAAAATTGTTGTTGCGGAGTGTTATGTGGTATAACTTTTTTTCGCTTCCTGCAAGCACTTCGTTAGTATTGATAACATCCAAACTTCTAAAATCATAATGCAATTTTGGATTAAGTCCAGAAATAGTATCTGTTGTTTTATCATTCATTTGAAACAAACCGCCTATTTTGCATAATATATAGCGGTCTCCAATAGGTTCAATGGCAATTGCTCTTCTGGATCTAATAAAATAAGTGGAATCTTTTGCAAGAACTTTTATTCTATTTGTACCGAAAAGAAATGTTTTGTCTCGCTCTTTGAACAATAAATTGTAATCTCCTTCATCAATAAGTTTGGGTTTTGAATTATTGATAGAGTGTTCAAAAACAGCCTTGTTTGTAGTATATAGAAGATTGTTTTCAGGTGTAACAAAAAGATTTTTTATTGGACTGCCTTTGGTTATCTGGCGTATGTTTTTAGCTTCGTCTAAAACAGCTACACCATTGTTTGTGGCTATAATCAATTCTTCGTTCCATTCCACAATATCATTTACCGATGACAAGCCTTGTGTATCATCATAAATTTTGAAAGCGGTGTCCCTGAATCTAATAATACCTTCACCATAACTGGTCATCCAGTGATTGCCTTCAGTGTCTTTAATCATTCGGTATATGTATTTTGTGGGTAGCCCCTGTGCTTCATTTATCAGTTTTAAATCTGCCGTTTGTTTGTTGAAAACCCCAAAGCCATTACCTTCAAAGCTCAAATAAAGCTCATTTTCATTTTCTTCAAGAATTCCATAAATACGGTTTTTGTCAAAATCTTCTGGCCTAAAACTATATTTGGTAAACTTTCCGTTTGATATTTTATAAAGTTCACCATAAGCACCCACCCAAACGTTTTTTTTGGCATCAACAAAAACTGAATAGCAAATGTTGTTTATCCCGTCTTTTTCACTGTAAATATTTTCAATTTTTAGGGGGTTAAGGGTAATTTTAAAAATACCCTTATTTGAAGATGCTATGTATAGTGTATTGTCATCATACCAAGCAGCTTGCTGAAGACCCGAAATTTTGTTTTCCGGGGTTCCCTTTATTAGATATTCTANTTTTCCGTTTTNAANAGTTACAATTCCTTTTACAAAAATGATATAANTAGTGCCATCGGCACCTTCCAGTATATTGGTTGCACTTCCCAAAAAATCAAAATCCACGCCCTTCGGGTTTGTGATTTTTCCGTTTTCAATAATGCTTACACCATTGTCCAGGGTGCCAACCCAAATTCGGCCTTTGGAATCCTCAAATATGCTGAAGGATAGATTGGAAACCAGCCCATCTTCCGTAGTATAGTTTTTAAAAGTTTTTCCGTTAAAACAACTTATTCCGCCAGTTGTACTTACCCAAATTCTGTTTTGGCTATCTTGAATGATAGCAAAGGTTTCGTTGTTTACAAGCCCTTCTTCTGTTTTATACTTTTTGAATTGGTATCGTTGTGCGTTGGAAACCAACGAACAAAAGGACAGAAAAAAAAAGGTAAGAAATAAGCGTTTCATTTAGCGAAGGTTTGTAGCGTAAATATATTTATTTTAGCGGAACTATTATGGCCAAAACAAAGACAACATTTTTCTGCCAAAACTG
>JAGQYZ010000131.1 GCA_020435865.1 Aequorivita sp.
AAGAAAGCTTGAACTCATAAAAAAACTAGAAACAGATATTACAAAAGATGCTATTGAAACAAATAATTTTGAAATTTATAAAAATGAATAAGTTTTTATTGGTATTGTTATTCTCCACGACCGTTCTGCAAGCTCAGGTTGTATTAG
Organism: Aequorivita sp.; assembly: GCA_020435865.1. Lineage (GTDB taxonomy): Bacteria > Bacteroidota > Bacteroidia > Flavobacteriales > Flavobacteriaceae > Aequorivita. The sequence continues at coordinate 148 of JAGQYZ010000131.1, forward strand.
AACCAGACAGTACAGGTGTTGTGAAAAGCAACGACTCACTTTTAGTACAGCAAATAGTGCAACGTGATACATTGAAACCTTTCAAAAAGTATAAAGCCGAAGGCGTTAGTGCTGTTGTGGGCGAATACGTTATTTTGGATAGCGATATAGACAAAGCTTACGTTGAAATGCAATCACAAGGAATGTCAATAGAAGATATTACCCGTTGTCAATTAATGGGTAAATTGATGGAGGACAAACTTTATGCACATCAGGCAAAACAGGACAGTTTGATGGTTCCAGATGCTGAAATTAATGGGATGATAGATCAGCAATTGCAATACATGGTCAGTGAACTTGGAAGCGAAGAAAAGGTAGCTGCCTATTACAGAAAAGACAATATAGCACAACTGCGAACTGAACTTTTTGAAGCTAATAAAAATATTAAACTTGCAAGTTTAATGCAACAAAAAGTAATTGAAAAAGTAGAAGTAACGCCAGAAGAAGTACGAACATTTTTCTTTTCGATCCCTGAAGATCAACGCCCCGTTTTTGGAGCAGAAATAGAAATTTCCCAAATTGTTGTTGATCCTGAAATAACCCAAGCAGCCAAAGATGAAGTTATAGCAAAACTAAACGCAATACGCGCAGATATTATTGATAACGGTGCAAGCTTTGCAACAAAAGCAGTGCTTTATTCCAAAGATCCTGGTTCGGCTTCCAAAGGAGGACTTTATACAGGCGTAAAAAGAGATTCACCTTGGGCTAAGGAGTTTAAAGATCAAGCGTTCTCACTTTTGGAAGGAGAAATAAGCGAGCCTTTTGAAACTGAATTTGGGTATCATATTCTATATGTTGAAAAAATACGTGGTCAAGAAGTTGATGTTCGGCATATACTTATGTTTCCTGAAGTTTCGCAACAATCAATAGATGCTGCACAGAAAAAAATGGAAGATATTAAATCTCAAATTGATTCTGGAGAACTTACGTTTGCAGAAGCAGCCCGAAAATATTCAGATGATAAAGAAACCCGAAACAATGGAGGTCAGCTTATAAACCCAGTTACTTTCGATACCAAATTTGACTTAACAAAAATGGATCCCACACTTAGTGCTCAGGTTTATAATTTGAAAGAAGGCGAGGTTTCAAAAATCTTTACGGACCGCGACCGCACCGGAAAAAGCAGTTTAAAAATACTTACTGTCACAAAAAAATACCCTGAGCACAAAGCCAATTATTCAAAAGATTACGAGCGCATCAAACAGTTAGCGCTTCGCGAAAAGCAAATTAAGGTAATTAACAAGTGGCAGAACGAGAAAATAAAAGATACGTATATTAGCATCAATCAGGATTACCAGGATTGTGACTTTGCTGGAAATTGGATGAAAAAATAATATCGAAAATAATATGTCAGACGTAACAGCGGTAACGCAACTGGTTTCAAAATACAATGCTCTTAGGCAGGAAATAAAAAAAGTAATAGTAGGTCAAGATGAAGTGGTTGAGCAAGTATTACTCTCCATATTTTCTGGCGGTCACGCATTGCTTATTGGCGTCCCGGGACTTGCAAAAACCTTATTGGTGAATACTGTTGCGGAAGCACTTGGTTTAAAATTTAAAAGAATCCAGTTTACACCAGATTTAATGCCGAGCGATATTTTGGGCTCTGAAATTCTGGACCAAAACCGAGAGTTTAAATTTATAAAAGGACCAATTTTTGCTAATATTATTCTCGCGGATGAGATTAACCGTACGCCACCAAAAACCCAAGCTGCGCTTTTGGAAGCAATGCAGGAACGCGCCGTTACGGTCGCAGGACATCATTATAAATTGGATTTACCATATTTTGTACTTGCCACGCAAAACCCAATAGAACAGGAAGGAACCTATCCATTGCCCGAGGCGCAGTTGGACCGTTTCATGTTCGCCATTAATCTTGACTATCCTTCCTTTTCTGAAGAAGTTGAAGTGGTTAAACAAACAACCTCTGGTGAAAACCAAAAAGTAAATGCATTATTTTCTGCTCAAGAAATTATAGATTTTCAACAATTGATTAGAAGAATTCCTGTTGCGGATAACGTTGTGGAATATGCTGTTACTTTGGTTGGTAAAACCCGTCCTAATAGTTCTACTGCTACTGAAACTGTAAAAAACTACATAGATTGGGGCGCTGGCCCACGCGCTTCACAGAATTTAATATTGGCTGCAAAATCGCATGCCGCGCTAAATGGTAAGTTTTCTCCAGATATTGAAGATGTTCAAAAAGCAGCAATTGGTATTCTAAGACACAGATTGATTAAAAACTACAAAGCCGAAGCCGAAGGATTGAGCATTGAAGAAATAATTAAAAGCTTGTATTAATTAATCTTTCTATTCTTCTCAAATTTTAAAATATTCAAAACCGTAATATTTTGAAATTCTTAAAATTCTCTATCTTAAATTATTGATTTAATAATTATATTCAATAAAAATTACTATTTATTAAGGTATATTCATTAAATAAGCAATTTTATTAAATATTTTTTAAATATTCCAAAATTTTGTATTTTCGCAACCAACAAAAAATACAACTATGGCTTTTGATATTGATATGATTAAAACGGTTTATGCACAGATGGCAGAACGTGTGGACAAAGCACGTGAAATCACGGGAAAACCACTTACTCTTTCTGAAAAAATACTATACGCTCACCTTTGGGACGGAACCCCAGATAAAGCTTTCCAACGTGGAAAAGATTATGTGGATTTTGCTCCAGATAGAATTGCTTGCCAAGATGCAACAGCACAGATGGCGCTATTGCAATTTATGCAGGCTGGAAAAAAAACAGTTGCGGTACCAACTACTGTGCATTGTGACCATTTAATTCAAGCCAAACAAGGTGCTGCTCCAGACTTAAAACGTGCCAACGAGACAAGCAATGAAGTTTTCGACTTTTTGGAGTCAGTTTCAAACAAATACGGAATCGGTTTTTGGAAACCCGGAGCTGGGATTATTCACCAAGTTGTATTGGAGAATTACGCCTTCCCCGGTGGAATGATGATTGGCACCGATAGCCATACCGTAAACGCAGGTGGTTTAGGAATGGTTGCTATTGGTGTTGGGGGCGCTGATGCCGTTGACGTAATGGCAGGAATGCCTTGGGAATTGAAATTTCCAAAGTTAATTGGAGTAAAATTGACGGGTGAATTGAATGGCTGGACGGCTTCGAAAGATGTTATCTTGAAAGTTGCTGGAATTCTTACCGTAAAAGGTGGAACAGGTGCCATTGTAGAATATTTCGGACCTGGCGCGAAGAACCTTTCCTGTACTGGAAAAGGAACTATTTGTAATATGGGCGCGGAAATTGGTGCAACCACTTCAACCTTTGGTTATGATGATGCTATGGAGCGTTTCCTTCGCGCTACAGACCGTAAAGATATTGCAGATGAAGCAAATAAAATTAGACCTTATTTAACGGGTGATGATGAAGTATATGCAAATCCTGAAAAGTATTTCGATGAAGTAATTGAAATTGATTTGACTACACTTCGCCCGCATTTAAATGGTCCTTTTACGCCAGACTTGGCAACTCCTGTAGGTGAATTGGGTGAAAAAGCAAAGAAAAACGATTGGCCTATAAAAGTTGATTGGGGATTGATAGGTAGTTGTACAAACTCTTCTTATGAAGATTTATCTAGGGCAGCTTCTATTGCACAACAGGCAGTCGATAAAAAATTAAAACCTAAAAGCGACTTCGGAATAAACCCAGGTTCGGAACAAATTCGCTTTACAGCAGAACGTGACGGCTTGCTTGAGGTCTTTGAGAACCTTGGGGCAACTGTTTTTACAAATGCTTGCGGGCCGTGCATCGGCCAATGGGATAGAAGTGATAGAAAAGGCGATGAAAAAAACACCATCGTGCATTCCTTCAACAGAAATTTTTCAAAACGTGCTGACGGAAACCCGAACACCCACGCTTTTGTGGGCTCACCGGAAATGGTGGCCGCAATCGCAATATCCGGTCGTTTGGATTTTGACCCAATGAACGATACTTTATTGAATGAAGAAGGTCAAGAAGTAAAACTTGATGAGCCGATTGGTTTGGAATTACCTCCAAAAGGTTTTGAAGTTGATGACAACGGGTATTTGGCGCCGAGAGAAGACGGAAGTTCTGTTGAAGTGAAAGTGGCGAAGGACAGCGAGCGACTGCAGTTGTTGGAGCCTTTTGTTCCTATTAAAGATTCAGAATTGCAAGGTGTAAAATTATTGATAAAAGCTTTCGGGAAATGTACGACAGACCATATTTCTATGGCCGGCCCTTGGTTGCGTTACCGTGGACATTTGGACAATATAGCAAACAATACGTTGATTGGTGCCGTCAATGCTTTTAACAAACAAACCAATTTTGTTAAAAACCAATTTACCGGCGAATATGGTGGTGTGCCAGATGTACAACGCGAGTATAAAGCAAAAGGAGTAAAAACGATTGTAGTGGGTGATCATAACTACGGTGAAGGATCATCACGAGAGCACGCGGCAATGCAGCCACGTCATTTAGGTGTTGCAGCAGTTTTGGTGAAGTCATTTGCTCGTATACACGAAACTAACTTGAAGAAACAGGGGATGTTGGCACTTACTTTTGCAAATGAAGCAGACTACGATTTAATTCAAGAAGATGATACATTCAACTTCGTGGATATTTCAGATTTTGCACCAAACAAGCCTCTTACCATAGAGTTGGTTCACAAAGACAGAAGTAAGGACACTATTAAAGTGAGCCATACATATAACGATGCCCAGATTAAGTGGTATCGTGAAGGTTCTGCATTAAATTTGATAAAAAAACAGAATGCTTAAAACTTATTCTTTAATAAAATTAAGCCTAACAGGTTTCAAAAACTTGTTAGGTTTTTTATAACATATTATTGATGAAATTTGTAAAAAAACACTGGAGCAACATTTTGTTTTTTACTATTTTGGTGCTGCTGATTATTCCGCAAACGCGAATACCAATACAAGTTTTTGTGCAACGATTGATTGCTTTTTCGCCTTCAGAAACTGATGAAACTAAGCGGGAAACTTTAAATAATTACAATTGGAATTTACAGCAATTAGGTGCAGGAGAAGTAAATTTTTCAAAATCTGAAGGGAAAGTAACCATTGTAAACTTTTGGGCTACTTGGTGTCCACCTTGTGTTGCAGAAATGCCTTCATTCCAAAAACTGTATGACGTGTATGGTGATAATGTAGATTTCTATTTTGTCACTTCGGAAAATCCAGAAAAAATAGTAAACTTTATAGCGAAAAATGGTTATTCTCTACCCTTTTTTGTTCAAAGGTATGAGGCACCAAAACAGCTAGAGTCCTTAGTTTTGCCATCAACATATTTAATTTCAAAAAAAGGACAAATAATTATAGCTGAAGAAGGTGCAGCAAATTGGAACAGTAAAAAAATGCGAACGCTGTTAGATCAACTTCTCATAAAATGATCTTTTTGAAAATTATCCTTGAAAATGGAGCTCTTTAATAGATTTCATCTCTTTCTTTCCTTCTGCAATAGCAGTAATTTCATTCCACAATTTTGAATCTATTAATGATTTTAAAGGCTGTTCTACTTTAATGATATTTGGAAAATTTTTGATGAGTTGTTTGTCCCAAGTTTGATAATGATTCAAAAGATCGTCGGGATAGACAGTTTTACGTCGCGTTCCCTCATCAATGCCTTTAAAAGGTTCAGAAACATTGAGGTAACCGTAATCGTCTGTCAATTCTTCCCCTGGTTGAATATCGCGTATTGCAATTTCAAAATCATAGGCAGTAGATATACAATTGCTTTTAAAACTGTGGTTTACATACCGACCATAATCCCAGCAAAGAATTAGGTTTCCTTTGTTGTTTCTGTAGCAATAGATATCTAGGATGTTTTGATAGAGTGAATTCATTTTTTTGAATTGAGATGGAGTAAATTCACGGTCAAGTTCGTCCAAAACCCAAGTGATTGTTCCTGCGGGTATAAATTCTTTTGCAACAACTCCATAGCCGATTTCGTTGCTGATAAATTTTAGTTCTGTTTTAGGGTGGATCATAAACAATCTTAATATTTAGGATTAAATGTAATGCAAAATCTTTATTGATTTGCATATTCAATTCTATTGCATAAGAATTGTTTTAGTTGTTAATTTACCGATTTTCCAGTAAATATTTTTCTCTGAATTTTTCCATCAAAACAAAAACAGTAAGCAGCATTCCAAGAGCGTAGATGTTGTCTTCAACTGGAACCGTGCCTATTCTAATACCCAGGTTTTCGAGGTCATTGTACCAAACAACTTCTTCGTGAATCCAGCTTCCGGTGAGAAATCCGTTTACGATAAAAAAAGGCACTAAAAGGATGAGAAATACAGGAAAGAAAACATTTAAAGCTTTACGTTTATAGTTGAAGACTAAAGCTAGCAACAATATTGCGTATCCGAAATTTACTGCCGTGTACCACCGATCGTAAAAATAGAGTAACATGGCAATTAGTATAGTTTGTAATAAAAAGTAAACAACAGTTGTCGTTTTGTTTGAAAAGGAAAAATTAGGCAGTAAATTTTTAAAGGCATAAATTGTGAAAAGGCAAGCATAAGGAATACAAATGAAGAAGAGCCATTCTTCTATAGGTAAGTTAGCCATTTTTATTCCTGAAAGGTATTTTTCATTGAATCCCCAAAACCCGTTCTCTGTAAAAATAATGTCCCACGGAATAAAAAAAGCCATCATTATAAATGTGGCTGGGAAGAAATATTTCCAAAGTTTGTAAAACTTCAATTTTGGGTGAAAACTGAAAAGAAATGGAACGCTTAGTGATGCTATGTCCAACAGCAGATACAAATGCCACATAATCTATTTTTTGAAATATTTCAGTGGCGGAAAAAGCATCCCGAAACATTCGCCTTTTTCTTTACCCAGATGTTTGTGGTGTATTTTATGAGCTCTTCTGATTCCGCGTGCATACCAATTATTAGCATTTCTGAACATTTTGAAACGCTGATGTATAAAAATGTCGTGTACAAAAAAATAAGCAACGCCATAGGAGAAAATTCCCAACCCAATAGGCAGTCCAGCCCAAAATCCAAAATAGTTCCATCCCACAAAGCAACTTATACTCACCATTGCATAAAATAAAAAAAAATAATCATTGCGCTCCCACCAACTGCCATGGTCTTTGTGATGATGATCTTTGTGAAGTTTCCATAGAAAACCATGCATAATATATTTATGGGTAAACCACGCCATAAATTCCATGATACAAAAAGTGGTTATGAAAATTAATATCCAAAGAAGGATTGTCATTATTAAAGTTTAAGTTATTTGTTTTAAAGTGATACTATCTCACCAAATTTAATTGATATTTTACGTAGCTCCTCGTCAAAAGTCCGATTTTTTCAATATTTGGCACCCGAATTCGAGCGTTTTTGATATCGATTGCGGGGGTTTTTTGTAGTTTTTTCAGGAGACGCTTGTAATATCTGTAAGCAATAAAAACACCAAGTTTTGCTTCGTGTGGTAAAAGCAGAATTCCTTGATAACCTTTGTTGAAGTTATCTTCAATTTCTTCAATTATTTTTTGTTTTGAGGTTTCGTCAAGTGAGTCTAAATTGGTGTTTGGAAAATACGTCCGACTTAAAGCTTCATAATCTTCTTTTAAGTCACGCAGGAAATTTACTTTTTGAAATGCAGAACCCAGATTCATTGCAGGTTCTTTCAGTTCATTATATTTTTCGTCATCACCTTTTACAAAAACTTTAAGGCACATCAGCCCTACAACATCAGCCGAGCCAAAGATGTAATCATTAAATTCTTCTTTAGTGGAATAGGTGCTTTTTGTAAGATCCAACCGCATGCTGTTCATAAAGGAATCGATCAATTTTCTGTCGATATTGTATTTATGAACTGTATTTTGAAAAGAATTCAAAATTGGGTTGAGACTTATGCGATCCAGTAATGATTGATCTAATGCATTTTCAAAACGATTGAAAAGAATTTCCTTATCATAATCGTGAAATGAATCTACAATCTCGTCAGCAAAGCGCATAAATCCATAAATATTATAGATATCCTGCCTAATGGATAGCCCCAACATACGTGTTGCCAATGAAAAGGATGTGCTGTAAGTTTCAGTCACTTTTTTACTACAGGATTCGGATACTCTGTCGAAAACTTCTTTCAATTTCTTAATTCTTTTTCAATTAAACCTGCGGTTAATTTTCCAGAAATCAGCGCTGGAGGTACACCTGGACCTGGAACGGTAAGCTGTCCGGTAAAAAATAAATTTTTTACCTTTCTACTTTTCAATTTCGGTCTTAAAAAAGCGGTTTGCATCAATGTATTTGCCAAACCATATGCGTTTCCTTTATAGCTGTTATAATCAGAAATAAAGTCATTAATGCAAAATGACTCTTTGAATATAACGTAATTTTTAACCGCTTGGTTGGTTACTTTTTCAAAACGGTTGATTATTTTTTCAAAATATTCTTCACGTATTTCTGGAATATCGTCCAAGCCTGGAGCAAGAGGAATTAGAAAGATTCCTGCTTCTTTTCCTTTGGGTGAAACACTCGCATCGGTTTTGGATGGGAAGCTTGCGTAAAAAAGCGGTTCTTCTGGCCATTGAGGCGTGTCGTATATTTCTTGGGAATGTTTCTCAAAATCTACATCGAAAAACAAAGTATGGTGATCTACATTTTTAATCTTTTTATTGAAGCCTACATAAAAAAGGAGAGCAGAAGGAGCGAAGGTTTTCTTTTGCCAATAGCTTTCAGAATATTGACGAAATTTTTTATCTAGCAACGTTTCGGTGTGGTGATAATCTGCTCCGCTTAAAACCACATCAGCGTCAAGCTTTTCTCCATTGATGATTAGACCAACTGCTTTTCTATTTTCAATAATTATCTTTTCTACATTTTGATCAGTTTTTATTGTCACACCAAGTTCTTCGGCCAGGTTTTTAATTCCTTCAATTACTGAATACATTCCTTTTTTTGGGTGAAAAGTTCCTAGTCCAAAATCTGCATAGTTCATAAAATTATAAAAAGCAGGAGTTTTTGATGGTTTTGCACCTAGGAACAAAACAGGAAATTCTAGAATTGAAATGAGTTTTGGGTTTTTAAATTCACGGCGAACATCTTTGCTTATGGTACTAAAAAACTGCCCAATCTTTTTCATAGTGGATGTAGTAACCAGTTCTAAAGGAGAAACACCAGGTCTGTAAACCAAATCTGTAATGGCAATATTATAATTGTCCAATGCTAAAGCCATAAATTTTTTAAGTTTTATTGAACTTCCGGGTTCTACTTTTTCGAAATTTGCACATATTTTTTCGAGTGTGTCTTCAATGGTTACATAATCATCAGTTCCAAAATATACTCGGTATGCAGGATTTAACTTTTTCAGTTTGTAAAAATCTGAAGGAATTTTCCCAAAATCTTCAAAAAACCTTTCGAAAACATCTGGCATCCAATACCATGTGGGTCCCATATCAAACGTAAATCCTTCTTTTTTAAATTGTCTTGCTCGTCCGCCAATGGCCTGGTTTTTTTCGTAAATAGTTACATTATTTCCCGCTTGAGCCAGATAACAAGATGCAGCAAGCGATGAAAAACCAGAACCAATAACTGCAATTTTTTTCATATTGTTTAACAAAAATATAAATTAATTAAACAAAAATACAATATGCATACCCTTTTTGGCTAATATTTAATAAATTGAGGCGTCAATGTACGTTAACGATTTCCTTTCAAGCCACCTATAATCAATTACTTTAAAGGCTTTCGATTTGATTTGTAAACTGTTTGAGATTTTTAAAAAGAGTAATGTTTTTTTTGATCTTAATATTTTTAGAAGCTTTGCTACCCATTACCCATAGTTCACATAAGCCTTTGGTGCAGACCTCATTTTGAAAATCAATAAGATATTTTTCAAGGTTGTCATTTTCAGGAAGTACCGTGAAATAGGTTACAAAAATGACTTTCGTTTTGGTTTTAAGTACATGTTTCAAGCTATTCATAGGTGTGTTAGCCCCTAAATATACTGTTTTAAGACCAGCGGAAATAAGCTCGTAATTTGCATATAGTAGGCCTATTTCATGAATTTCCTTATAAGGAAGGTAAAGTGTAAACAGTTTGTTATCATCCTTGGATGTTCTTTTTTTAAGCTTCGCGGTATGCACGATTATAGAATGTTTTATTTTTTCTGAAATAAAATGTTCGTGAGAAGGGTCGATGGTGCCTGAATGCCACAATACACCAGTTTCATTAAGTAGCGGCACAAAAATATCTGAAAAGACTTCGCGAAAGGATTTTTCTTTTAAAATCTGTTCAAGTGTACTATCAAACAATTCTCCGTCAAATTCGAACATTGCTGATTTAAATATATTGCCCAAATATTCAGAATCAATACCATCAATATTTTGTTTAATAAGTGCTTGAATTTGAATTGAATCTAGACTTGCAATTTTAGAAATTTTATACCCAGCGTTATACAGATAGGCAATATTCAATAATTTTTTCAAGTTGTAAAGGTCATATTTTCTGATATTGGTATCAGTTCGGTCAGGCTCAAGAAGATTGTATCTTTTTTCCCAAATCCTGATAGTATGGGCTTTAACGTTTGAAAGGTTTTCAAGGTCTTTAATGCCAAATTGTGTTTTGACCACTGAAGAATATTTTAGTATTATTAAGTGAAAATACTAAAAAGAAGTGAGATTGTTTATAAAAAGATATAAAACTTTAAACAGATGAAAAATTCCAGTTTTAGGATAATGCTCATGTATAGAAAGTATACGTTTTAAAAAGTACCCGGGATGGGACTTGAACCCACACGCCCTAAGGACACATGGCCCTCAACCATGCCTGTCTACCAATTCCAGCACCCGGGTGGATACTTGTGTATATAATGCTTAAAAACGATTTAATAAATGCCTTAAACAAAAAAATTAAACGTGAAGTTTAACTTTTTGTGTGACCTTACTTAATCTTCTCATCCAATCAGAGCAAATCATCTGCTAATTTTATAATTCGTCAATGCAAATTATAAACTTGCCTTGATTTCAATATGCCAGATATTGCTTTTGTTGCGCAAATATAAATATTTTTCAAATTTACAACATGGATTCAAGTTTAATTTTCAGTACTATTTTTTGGACATTATTTAATTTTATAGATACTCATAGTAGGGTCATAAATAGGGCTATCTATTGCTAAAAAGTCCAAGACACTATGAAAGACGCTGTGTTGTGAATATTCTTGGTTGTCCTTTAGTTTTCTTGAATCGTCAGACAGCCAAACAATAAACGGAATGTCCAATTGCTCTTTTGGAGCTATACTGGCAGGTATTCCGTGCATATATAGGTTGTTTTCCCCTAAAGATTCGCCGTGGTCAGAAATAAAAATCATGGAAGAATTGTACCCTTCCAAATGTTTTAAATCGTCTATTAGGGTAGCCAAAATATAGTCGGTATAGACAATGGTGTTATCGTATGCATTTATCAATTCTTCCTGAGTGCAATTTGCCAGCTCTACACTTTTACAGACTGGAGAAAACTTCTCGAATTGCTGCGGGTATTTTTTGTAATACGTTGGGCCGTGGCTGGTGCTTGTGTGCAAAACGACCAATATTTTATTTTTTTTGCTCGCCAATATCTGCTCGCTCAAACCGTCGAGCAGTATTTCATCATAGCCACATTGTTCTCCTTCACAGCGATTTCGTAATTCTTCCTTATTTTGGAAATTTTTAATATGAACCGGTGGTTCCCCCCAATTTGTGGATCGCCAGATGACTTCTACGTCGTTTCTATATAAGTAATTCGGTAAAATTTCATAAAGGTCACCCGTATCTTTATGTTCTAAAATACACTTAAGGCCTGCCGTGGTGTACGTTGCACAGGATTGGGCATTATAATGATGCACATTCTCTATTTTTGAAAGCAAGGGGTTGGTATCCTTTTTATATCCGTAAAGTGAAAAATTTTCACTTCTTGCAGATTCTCCAATGACTAGAACAAAAACAGATTTTTCATTGTTTTTTATGGTAGCGTTTGGCAATAATATCTCTTTTTCATTTTCCTTGCTCTTATGTTTGTAAAATAAACTGATATTAACAGCGTAGGACCAGGGCATTGCCAAACCACCAAGAGTTTTCGAGTTTTTATCAATCCAAAGCCAATTTGATGAGTTGGCAAAAGCAATAAACACCAGCACTATTAGCGTTAAAAAAATATGGATTAAAAACTTTTTTAGTTTTACACGAACGAACTTAATTTTAAACAGTAAAATACTTGGAATAATTCCTATTAAGATTACATAAAGAACCAACCCAAATGAGAAGAAACTACTGGACTCTTCATAATTGGTGTTTAGCACATTACCAATCATTGTTTCATCTATGATAACGCCATAAGTATTTATAAAATATACAGCAATAGCATTGATGATGAAAAACAAAGCCAGCAGCCATTTTCCAACCTTGCGCAATAAAAAAAGAACTAAATAAAAAAAGAAAGCATTTGCAAGTATGGCCGCAATTATTAAGCTGAACAATAGTAAAATTCCGTTCAAACTTTTTACATCAATATTGGCAAAGACGAATTTAAAAAAAGGGTAGTGGTATAAAACTAAATTAATAAAGCTAAAAAGTAGCGCAAAATAACTTGCTTTAATTTCTTTTGACATAAGCATTTGTAATTATAAAAAATGTTATAACTAATGATAGTAATGATAAATAAAATATCGGCAAATTTAGAGCTACTATTTTTTTTACTATAAGAAATGCCCAGATTAATAAGATTAACATAAAAATAGGGTAAAACCTTTTGTTTTTAATCCAATTCAACCAACCTACATTTTTATTTAACTTAATGCCGATAATTGCCGCTAAATAACCAATGGTGCCACCAATTATAACATCAAATGGATAGTGTGCACCTACACCAACTCTGGAGAATGTAATAAGAAGACCTAATGCAAGTAGAAGGAGAGACCACGCTATTTTATGGAAGTTTTTTTTTGGCATAAAAGCATATAACAATATGGTTATTGTCATAATGGCTGTCATGGAATGTCCTGACGGCAATGATGTATGCCCTGAAAGTGTTTTGCCAACTATTACAAAACTATCATTATCAAACATTGCAGCAGGTCTTGGCACTGCAAAAATATTTTTAAGTACGGCTGATACTATTAATGTAATTATTGAAGAAGTTAATAATGCTTGCCAAAGCCTGGGGGCATAAAAAAGAAAAATAATTACCAATGGATAAAGTATCAGGGCATCGCCAAGTTGAGTTAAGTTAAACTGTAAATTGGGATATTCAGATAAATTACTATTTAGAAAATAAAATAATGTTTTTTGGCTCTCAACATATTCATCCACAAAATTAGTTCCTTTTGAAAACGAAAAAAACAAGAAAAATGAAATCAACAGTAAAAAAGGAGGAATCAATAACCATAATTTTACTTTTCTAAAATTATCTATGGCTAAAGTGTCTAATTCAAAATTATTTATCATTTCTAATTGATTTCTCAAAAGCATTTAAACTCTTATGGTAAAACTAATGGCTAAAATATATCAGATATATTTAATAGACCAAAAATTTACATTTCAATTCTAAAGAAAACTTGAAGAAGTTAATTTTCCCCTCCTTTAATATTTCTTTAGAATCTTTAACGACTTTTATGTTTTAAATTTGAATGATGAAACAGCTAATAGACGAAAAGGAAATTGAGTTGCAACAATCCATTGTTACCTAGCTGCAGTGCGATGGAAATTAATTTTTATTTATTTTGAATGCTAAATTGCCTTTTATGGAAAATCATTATGGAATAACAATTAACTGGCTAAGGGCGGCAGTATTGGGTGTAAATGATGGTATTCTTTCTAAAACAAGAACTATTATCAGTATAGCGGCATCAAGTACACCTTAGGATATTTAGAAATGCTACATCCAGATTTTAAGTGACCGAAGGTGATCAGAAAATTTTGTAATTTTAAAAAAAATCAATGAGTATGTGATGAAAAGCTAGGCTTTTTACATCTCAAAATTGATCTTCAATGGTATGCTAATGAAGATGATGTAGGTGTATTGGCAACAATATCAGAACCATATCTATGCTTTTCAGTCTTGCCTTGAGAATTATATAATAAATATCGATCAATCACCAATGGTTTACCGAGGTGATGCTATTTTTATATTTCAACTGAAGTTATTCATTAAAAAAAATTAAAATGAGTTATTTATCTAATAATGTTATCCCCGGAAACCACGGAAAAATTTTTGGCACAGATGCCCAAAAGCAAGAAGATATAGACCGAATTTTGGAAGCAATTCGTTCAATTGACGGAGTAAAAAGCGTCCATATAGAAGTAGAAAAAATTCCAAAAGAATTTATGGTAAACACTTCAAAAATGGTCGAGATAAAGACCATTGAAGAGAAGGTTAAAACACTTGGTTTCCATGCAGTGCCTATGGGTCTTTTTGAACTGTAATAAAAAAATTGAAGTGCAATTATTTACTTTCAATTAAATCACTTTAAAATCACTTATTTTTTATAAGCATTGAATAGAAAAAAACATGAATGTTGCTGAGCAAATTTTAAAAATTCTTGAAGAAACTGGTGTAACTCAAATTTGGGGTGTAACTGGAGATGCATTGAATTCTTTTACTGATGCTCTTCAAAAAGATGAATGCAAAATTAAGTGGAATGCTATGAGGC
>JAGQYZ010000132.1:0-260 GCA_020435865.1 Aequorivita sp.
GCTATGAAGGTTACAACTTATAAATATAATGATTCTCCCGAAAACGTTCCAGGCCCCATGAGTGCGGAAGCTAGTGGCTTTGTTCCCAGCAGTGGGGCAGGAGCATATTTATTGGAATCTTTGGAAAGTGCCCAAAAACGTGGAGCAACAATTTATGCAGAAATCTTGGGCGGTGCCATAAACAATGGAGGCCAAAGGGGAGGAGGTAGTATGACCGCTCCCAATAGTCTAGCGGTTCAAAATTGTATAAAGGATGCTAT
>JAGQYZ010000132.1:326-2664 GCA_020435865.1 Aequorivita sp.
ATTAAAGATCCTGATGAGATTGAAAACTGGAGCGTAGCCCTCAATAGAAAAGGTGGGGAATTTCCTTATATCAATTCTTTAAAAGGAATGGTTGGCCATTGCTTGGCAGCCAGTGGAAGTATTGAAATTGTTTCGGCCATACTGCAACTTCACGAAGGGTTTATTTTTCCAAATGTAAATTGTGAAAATTTGCATCCAAAAATAACCGAATTGATTTCTTCTGAAAAAATTTCGATGAAACTTCAAGAAACATCGTTACAAACCATTGCAAAAGCCAGTTTTGGTTTTGGCGACGTAAATGCTTGTGTTATCTTTAAAAAAATTTTAAAGAGATGATTTCAGAAGAAATATATGCAAAACTTCAACCCATCATTAAAGCATATTTACCAGAAGATGTTTCAGCAGAAAATATTAATCCTGATAGTGATTTAACGCGAGAGCTTAACATTAATTCTGCCCATCTTATAGATATAATTTTGGATATTGAAGATGCTTTTAATATTGAATTTAAAAATGAGGATATGGAAAAATTGCGAAATGTGAATGACGCCATTTTGCTAATCCAACAAAAGATTTCTGCTTAACTTTTCACGCCTGTATCATTCATATAATTTCGTTAATTTCTTTATGAAAGCCAGTTAAAATGGGTTAAAAAATTGGTTTTGCTTTTTTGATTTTTTACTTTTTGTGTAAAATAAAATGAAGCACCATGAAAAAAATCATTTCTATATTAATGCTGTTTATTAGCATTTCTGCATTTTCTCAAGATCCGTTTCTCCAAAAATCTGACCCTGAAGCAAAAAAAGAAGCTATAAAAATTACAAACCGCTATATTCCAGAACTTGCCTTAACCGGAAAGCAACAATTACTGTTTCAACAAAAGGTTGAAGAATTTTTACTTAGAAGATATAAGATAGAAGCAGAATTTAGTGGGAAAGAAAAACTCAACTTGCTTTACCAACTTCAGGAGGAGGAAACGGATGATATGGACGACATTTTGACGCAACCGCAACTAAACGTTTACAAACGCATTAAGCCCAACATTCAGCCTTTAGAAACTATACAAAAAAATTGATTCACTCGTCTTTTTCAATAAAAGTTTCATCTTCATCTGTTCTTTCAATGTCTGGTTCTGCATCGTTTGAAGGACTTTGCTCCAAACCTGCAGAATCAACTTGGAAAAACTCCAAAATTTCTGGGGGATTATCAATTTGCTTGGTTCGCTGACCTTTAATAGCAATAGGTCGGGAAATTACAGAATCATTTTTCTGGATGATTTTAATCCAATCATTTGAACTAAATTCTGCAGTGTTTTCAGCACTCAAATCCAGTTCTCTTTTATCTACCAAGTCGCCAACCTTTACTCCAAGTGTTTGAGCAATTTCTGCCCACTGCGTATCAGATACTTTAGTTTTAGCTATATCTATGGCCAAATATTTTTCGTCTATTGCCGTTAAATAGCTCAGGGTGTGTCTGCCTACGCGCGTATTACTGCTATATATAAGGGTTAACAAATGTTTGCTTCTTGCAATTATTCCCATATCTTTCATCTATAGTATCAATTTTTAACTTTAAGAATACTGAAAAGCCCAAATTTTAAAGAATTTTTGGTTCACTATTTATTTGGGCTTTTCCGTATTAATGTGCTTTTAGCTTCTCTTTTCGTTTTTGAAGTTGTCCGCGAAGTTCTGTCATAACTTTTGCCACTGAAGCTTCAAAAGAACCATTTGATGTTTCAGCAAAAATGGTGGGGCCGGGCATACTTAAACGCACGCTACAAATTTTTCCTTTTTCGGGGTTGGAACTATTTTCTTTTTTAAAATAAACATCTGCGCCTACTATTGCGTCATATTTATTTTCAAGTTTTTCTAGTTTTTCAGCCACAAAAGCTTCCAATCTTTGGCTCGCCGTCACTTCGTGATACTCAAAATTTATATTCATACTTTGTTGATTTTTGTTATGAATCTTAAAGATACAATAGGCAAAAATCCATTCCAAACTTTTAATAGGATTTTGTGAAATTAATCTTCCTCAGCTACTGATGGGTTGGGGTCGGGGATAAGCAAGGAAGCAATTATCCCACCAGCAAGCGAAGCACCAATAACGCCGAGAGATAGCCACTCTGGAATTTCTATGTTGTGAGAAAGAATCATTTTTACCCCCACAAACGCTAAGATTACAACCAGGCTATAATTGATGAACCGAAATTTGGTCAACATCCTGGAAATCAAAAAATACATAGAGCGGAGCCCTAATATTGCTAAGATATTAGAACTGAAAACAATAAAAGGATCGGCTGTAATTGCCAGAATTGCAGGAATACTGTCCAAGGCAAAAA
>JAGQYZ010000133.1:0-2664 GCA_020435865.1 Aequorivita sp.
TCTTAAAAAACTATCTGCAATTTTGTTGCTTTCCATTTTGGCTGTTGCTTCCATAACTGCCCAAAACGTAATGATTACCGATAACAATTCCCCGAATGAACCATCCATAATGATCAACCCGCTAAATACGGATATTCTTGTTGCAGGAGCAAATTTGAACAATGTTTACAACAGCAATGATGGTGGACTTACCTGGAGTGAGCAGACAATGACTTCTACCTACGGTGTTTGGGGCGATCCTGCTTTTGATGTGGATACGGACGGAAATTTTTATTATTTCCACCTTTCCAATCCTGCCAGCGGAAACTGGATTGACAGGATAGTTTGTCAAAAATCTACAGATAATGGCAACAACTGGAGCAGCGGAACCTTTACAGGTTTAAATGGAACTAAAGCGCAAGACAAGCAATGGAGCGTGATAGATCGTACAAACAACAATATTTATTTAACATGGACTCAGTTTGACAATTACGGAAGTGGCAACCCAAATGATAAATCTATTATCCTTTTTTCAAAATCAACCGATGGTGGCCAAACGTGGTCAAACCCAAAAAAGATAAATGAGATTGATGGCGATTGTGTGGATGAAGACAACACCGTTGAAGGAGCTGTTCCAGCAGTTGGCCCAAATGGCGAAATATATGTTGCTTGGGCGGGCCCGAACGGTCTAGTTTTTAATAGATCCTTAGATCAGGGAGAAACTTGGTTGCCTCAGGAAATTGCGATTGACCCAATGCCAACAGGCTGGGATTATAGTATTCCGGGAATAAATCGTGCCAATGGTTTACCCATAACCAAATGCGATCTTAGTGGTGGGCCAAACAATGGAACTATATATGTAAACTGGAGCGACCAAAGAAACGGCGCAAATGACACGGACGTTTTTATGAGCAAATCCACTGACGGCGGCGATACGTGGAGTGCGCCCATTAGAGTGAATGACGACCCCGCCGGAAAACAACAGTTTTTCACTTGGATGGATATTGACCAAACCAACGGCAACTTGTTTTTTGTGTTTTATGATCGAAGGGAATATTCAGGTGGCAACCAAACAGACGTTTACATTGCTTATTCAGAGGATGGTGGAAATACTATTGTGAACAAAAGGATTAGCGAATCTCCATTTACCCCGAATGCAGGAGTTTTCTTTGGAGACTATACAAATATTGTAGCACATAATAATGTAGTTCGGCCTATTTGGACCAGACTTAGTGGAGGCCAGTTGAGCGTATGGACCGATGTTACCCCATTCCCGCTTCTCTCGTCAGAAAACGGTGCGGCACAACAATTAGAAAATGTGGTTCAATACCCTAATCCTGCAAGTGAGATAAGCTATGTTTCCTTTAAACTTCACGAGGAATCTACTGTGAGCATTGACCTTTTTGATGTGCAAGGCAGAAAAGTATATACGGTTATGGATAACGAAACCAAAGGCTATGGCAAGTATGTTATTCCAATGAATTTAAATGAAATGCATCTTGCCAACGGAAGCTATTTCTGCAAACTGACAGTAAACGGAAACACGAAAACCCTTAAAATGATTGTGGTTGAATAATGGCTTCGGAAAATAGAATTGCTATTAAAATTATTCCAGCTTCTGAAATCTTCAGCATCGTTCCATTATTACAAAAACTTGGCAATTATACCGTTTCTGAAACGCTTATAAAAGAACGTTTACAGGAAATGGTGCAACAAAACTATGAATGTCTGGGAATTTTTGACACAGAAAAATTAATTGGCACTTGTGGCTTGTGGTTCCAAACCCGGCATTACGCCGGAAAAAGTATGGAGATGGATCACGTTATTATTGCCGATGCCTACCGAAGCCAAGGAATTGGAAAAATACTGATAGAATTTATTAGCGATTATGCCAAGAAAAAATCCTGCAATTGGGTGGAACTAAATAGTTATGTACATAATTTCCCCTCCCATAAATTTTTCTACAGTCAAGGCTTTGTAGCGAAGGGATACCATTTTGTGAAGGAGCTTTAACTTCAACTTCGCGCAGTCAGCAGTCTCACGGTCATTGAGCGGAGCCTAAATGATACTTGGTCAGCCCACAACTAAGCCTCCAATCCAAACGAAAACCTGTTTGATTTTAATATTACAAAGCCTCATTTCTGATCGCTATGGCGACAGCAAATGCACATATCCTATCATGTCAATTTTACTTTAAAAATAATCAACCATCCCAAATAAGTACTGCTTGGGTAAAACACAAGTTATATTTAAATTTTAATTGTAACGTGTATAAAGCGTATTTATAGTATATATATAGCGTATATATAGCGTATTTAAAGCGTGTTTATAGTGTATAATATATATTCCAATTATTGCTTATCATAACTCTCAAGCTATTGCGGCTCTTAAAAAGAATCAGGTAAATAAAAATCCTAATGTTTCTATTATAGCTGACTTCTCTAGCCCAAGATCCTTCAGTAGGTTAGGGGCAATGCTTTTAAATACCAAACTATTGGAATAGATTTCTAAAGTGTATAAATGCGGAACACCTAACTAAAAAAGATAGAAAATAGAAACTCTCAAAGGGCTTACATTTGTTGAATTGTAATAGTACAATATAGCTATAACAAAAGTCGTCAAGCCCAGATAATAGAAATATAACAATCGTAAGCTATCCTCATCGAATACCACTCAACTAGATAT
>JAGQYZ010000133.1:2755-3940 GCA_020435865.1 Aequorivita sp.
GCTTTCAGTTTGCCTTTCAGAATAATTTCGTCGCCGTTTACACGAAGCCAACTGCCTTCGCGCAGACCAACAACGGGGACATTATTTTGTGTATGAAATTCCGCAATGCGTGTTTCACGTGTTTCGCCCATATGCTTGCTATTTGGATCTGGGTCCAAATAATGGGGATTGAGGTTGAAAGGAATAACACCCAAGGTTTTAAATGAAGGTGGATAAACAATAGGCATATCATTGGTAGTTTGCATAGAAACCCCACAAATATTGCTACCGGCGCTGGTACCCATATACGGCAGACCGGTAAAAATAGCTTCGCGAAGCGGTTGCATCAGTTCCAAACGGTAGAGCGCACTCACCAAAACAAACGTATTGCCACCGCCCGTAAATGCTCCTTTTGTGTTTTTTAAGGCCTCCACGGGATTATCAAATGTGTGTAGCCCAATAAGATTTTTGCCAATTTTACTGAAAGCCGTTGCAGCTTTTTCGGTGTATTCGTCATGGCTGATGCCGCCGGGGCGGGCGTAGGGAATAAAGATGACTTCTTTGGTATGTTTAAAAAGCTCCGCCATTTCTTCGGTTAGGTAATCTAAATATTCCCCGCCATAAACGGTACTGGTGCTTGCTATTAGTAGGTTCTTCATCTTAAATGCTTTTTCTGAAGTGTAAATTTAGCAATAGTATAGAAGAAACTCTGGGCTATGAGGGTTTAAAAATGACTTGGGTTCTTAAATAACTAGATTGAGAAGTTAAAAAGTAAGAAAATATAAGGTTGTACGTAGAGTTTAAACATAAAAATCTATAGATATACCTGAATTACTTACCGCTGTAACTGAAAAACTTACTTGAGTAAGATAAAACCAAACTTTTGAAATAAAATTTATTAGTTCTGTTGTTTTCAACTTTAACACCCTCCTCCCAAAACTTTACCTTTTCCCTAACAAAACAAATCCGTATTTTTAGTGTATGACAAAAAAACTATTACTTCTACTATTTATCGTTGTGTCTCCCGCGCTTTTTGCACAGGATATTGACCGCACCAAGGTTTCCGGAAAAATTCATGTGCCGCAAGGTGAAGATGCGGAAGGCATTTCTGTTTATAATATTTCTTCACAAAAAGGAACCATCACCAATGCAGATGGCAGTTTTGAAATTGAAATAGCCGAAAACGACCGTTTGCAAATCACCGCT
>JAGQYZ010000133.1:3999-4731 GCA_020435865.1 Aequorivita sp.
ATGAATATTTTCCTGAACCCTGCTGTTAACCAACTGGAGGAAGTTGTGGTAAGGCCTTATGACCTTTCAGGAAACATCAATGCAGACGTAAAAAAAATCCCCACCTATACCGGTACAAAGGATTTAAAACTTTCCTTTTACAATTTGAAATATGGTGATGATTTGAATCCAGACGATAAAACTGCTATTTCTGGTAATGCTGCTGAGGAGGCACTTCATGGAAACGCACTAAAAAATGGCGCAAATGTTTTGGCACTGCTTGGAGGCGTTGCCCAATTGCTTTTTCCGAAAGGAGAGAAGATATCAATAGTTAAGCAACAGGAAAGTCAAAGTTTGTTGAGTAACAATATTCAACAGCGTTTTAGCAAAGATTTTATTGCGGCAAATTTTGATATTCCTGAAGACAAAGCGGTTGACTTTCTCTTCTATGCCCAAGAAAACGGCCTTGACCAAGATTTGTTAAAGTCCGAAAACGAAATGCAGCTAATGGAGTTTCTTTTCAAAAAAAGCAAGGAATATAAAGCGCGTGGGGAGTAAAAGAAATTTTTATAGTTTGCTCATTTGCTTTTTTGCAATGTTTCAAATTTCCGCTCAGGAAAAACCCTTACAAGGCAAAGTTACAAACGAAGCCGATATTGACGGCATCCACGTGCTGAACGTTGCTTCGCGTTACAATACTATTACTGATGAAAATGGTCATTTCTCCATAAATGTGAAGCCACTGGATACGCT
>JAGQYZ010000134.1 GCA_020435865.1 Aequorivita sp.
CGGAAAAAATGAAATTGTTTTAGAGAATATTCTTTTTGGCGATGTATGGGTGTGTTCTGGGCAGTCCAATATGGAATTGACTATGGATCGGGTAAAAGACAAATACCCTTCAGAAATGAGTCGTGCGAACAATCCGAACATCAGACAGTTTTTGGTCCCGGACAACTATGCTTTTTCCAAAGAATTTGACGATTTGGATGATGGCAACTGGGTTGAAGTGAATGAAAATTCAATTGCTCAATTTTCGGCCGTCGCCTATTTTTTCGCCAAAGATCTATACGAAAACCACCAAGTACCCATTGGCCTTATCAATTCGGCATTAGGTGGTTCTCCTGTTGAATCTTGGATGAGCGAGGACGCTTTAAAAAAATTCCCTTATGCTTATAATGAATTGCTTCAGTACAGAAACCAATCTTACATTGATTCCATTGAAAAAAGCGATAGAGACAGACACGCCAATTGGTATGCTAAAATTAACCGAAATGACCTGGGCGTTAAAGAAAACTGGAAAGAAGAAACCATAGAGGATTCCGATTGGAAAACAATGGAAATCCCAGGGTTTTGGGCTCAAACAGAATTAGGCAAAGTAAATGGTTCTGTATGGTTCAGGAAAAGTATAGAAATCCCCGAATCCATGACTGGCAAAGAAGCCGCCTTATGGCTGGGAAGAATTGTTGACAGAGATTCTGTTTTTGTGAACGGCCAATTTGTTGGAGCAACTAGTTACCAATATCCTCCACGAAAATACAGGGTTCCAAAAGGGATATTAAAAGCAGGGAAAAATATCATTTCCATCCGGGTTATTAACGAACAAGGATTGGGCGGTTTTGTTAAAGACAAGCCTTACTTTTTGGCTATTGAAAAAGACACTTTAGATTTAAAAAGCTTCTGGAGTTATAAACTAGGAACCAACATGTTACCTCTTCAAGGCCCCACTTTTATACGATGGAAAGCAGGCGGACTCTACAACCGTATGATTGCTCCTCTGTTAAATTACAAGATCAAAGGTGCCATTTGGTATCAAGGCGAATCAAACACAAAAAATCCGTCTATTTATTCTGATGCCTTTTCAACCATGATTGAAGACTGGAGGGCTAAATGGAATTCAGGAAACTTCCCTTTTATTTTTGTTCAATTGGCCAATTTCATGAGTGAAAGCAAAGAGCCCTCCGAAAGTAGTTGGGCAGAATTGAGACAAGCCCAACTAGAAACCCTGGAAGTTCCCAATACTGGCATGGCGGTAATTATAGACATTGGCGAATGGAACGATATTCATCCTTTAAACAAAAAAGATGTAGGTCATAGATTGGCTCTTCAAGCTGAAAAATTGGCCTACGGAAATACAGCAACAAACCTAACAAGTCCATTGCCTGAAACGGTGACTTTTGGAGAAAATGATGTAACCGTGACTTTCAAGAACTGCGGAAATGGTTTGATCTCTAAAGACAGTGATTGGGTGAGCTATTTTGAAATCTCAAATGACGGTGTTCATTTTGTAAAAGCGAAAGCTAAAATCATTGATTCCAACAAAGTAAGGGTTTGGGCCAAAACTATAAAAAATCCACTAGTGGTAAGATATGCCTGGGCAGACAACCCTAAAACCGCCAATTTATTTTCAGAAGATGGCTTGCCCGCTAGTCCATTTCAGCTTAAAAAGAAAAAATAAAGCCCAAGGATACTTGGGCTTAAACAGGAACTTAATTAACAACTATTTCAACCTGTGAAATAGGATAAAATACCAATGACCATGACTATCAATAGTATGGACAGAACAATATCAACAGTCGAATAACTGCCTTTGTTATCTTGTTTATCTTGAGCCGTAAGCGTACCAAATGAAAGGCCTCTAATGGCTTCGTAATTGGGTGCAGCAGTAGCTAGGCTCACACTAACACAGAGTATTACCGAAAAGATGAACATAAATATTGCCATGTGGGCAAAATTTATAGTTGCAAAGGCATAAAGCACCCCTTCAACATTTTCACCTGAGGAAATTTGAGGCTGATAATATATTTCAGAACCCAACCGAAGAACGAGCAACACCAAACCAGTCATTAATGTAACAATAGCTGCTTTTGAATTGACTCGTTTCCAAATAATCCCCAAAAGGAAAACCGCCGTAACCGGTGGTGCAATATAGGACTGCACGTTCTGAAGGTATTGATACATAACACCACCCCCTATTTTTTCCATAATTGGGATCCATATTATTCCAAGAAGAACAATAATGGCTGTTGCAATTTTACCTATAACAAGCAATTGTTTTTCAGACTTTTCCGGTTTCAACTTCTTGTAAATATCCATGGTAAAAATGG
>JAGQYZ010000135.1:0-5523 GCA_020435865.1 Aequorivita sp.
GCGTGTGGGCGTGTGGGCGTGTGTTTTCATACTTTGGTCGATTAAAGATAGTTGATTTTAAGCAATGTACAAAAACCTAAGCACATAAAAAGTAGGGAAATACCCCTTTTTATTGAAGGTTTTTCCTACAAAAAGCTTACCAGTAAAACCCTATAAACGATGGTCTATCAAATCTACAGGCTTTCTGCTTAATGGCGGAAAACGCAGTGCTTCTATTTCTTCAGAAGAAGCAAATTCAATTTTTGGGGCTACGCGCAATTTTGCTCGAAAATGATCCTTTATTTCCATTAATAATTCCTCTGAAATAGCTTCCGAAGCAATTTTTATCAGTATTTCATCCGTACCCAATTCATTATGAAATATTTCAATAACATAACTTTCTATCACTGAAAAATCATTCAGAATATTATACATTGCTGGCGGATAGAGCGTAGTTCCTTTATATTTTATCATCTGCTTTTTACGCCCTACTACGGGACCTAAACGCATCGCATTTCTTCCACATTTGCAAGGGGTTTTATACGCTTTAACCATGTCGCCAGTCTTAAATCGCAGCAAAGGCATTGCTTCAACGCCCAAAGTAGTAATGGTTAGCTCTCCAACTTCGCCATTGGAAACTGGCAAATTAGCATCATCTAGAATTTCAGCAATAATAAGTTCGGGGTGATGGTGGCCTCCATGGTGCATTTCACATTCATTAAAAGCCGTACTCATTTCTGTGGAAGCATACGTGGAAAAGAGTTCAATATCCCAATCCTTTTTTATTTTTTTTGCTAAAATGTTCAACGAGAAATCTTGCTCACGAATTGGTTCGCCTATACAGATTGCTGCTTTAACGCCAGTGTTTTTTAAATCAATTTCGTGTTGCTGTGCGTATTCAATCAATTTTAAAAGGAAAGAAGGAACGGTAATTAAATAACTAGGTTTGAATTTCAGAATAGAATCCCATTGTAGCTCCGGAATGCCCGAACCCACACGAATAATGCCCGATCCTATTTTTCGTGCGCCCAAAAAATATGCTAAACCAGCCATAAAACGACGATCCATTGTTGTCATCAGTTGTAACGTATCTTCTTTGACAACACCACAACAGCCAAAGGAAATTGCTTCATTATAGGCCAAACGCTCCAAATCATTATCGGTCAATGCGAAAGTCACGGGATCGCCCAAAGTACCCGAAGTGGTTACATAATCAATGATTTCAGATTTTGGAACACAAATAAAATCGTTATTAAATTGCTGTAGATGATCTTTAGTTGTTACAGGAATTTTCTGAAGATTTTCCAACGTTTTTATTTCAGAAATATCAATATTTTTCTCTTTGAAAAAGCGTTTATAAAAAGGTGAATTTTTACTTAAATATTGAAGGGTTTCCTTCAGTTTTTCTTCTTGAAAGGCTTTTATTTCTTTTTTGGATGCTTTTTCTATTTCTGGGATCATTCGCTATTTTTTCAATTTTTGAAGAAACTTCTCAATTTTCTCTCTATCGGGAACGGTTGTAATTTCTTTGGTTAACGCTTTTTTAAAAGCAATTTTTGCAGCGGCATCATAATTTTTTTCAAAGTAATACTTTCCAGTTAAATAATATGCCTTCCAATATTCAGGATTTTTTTGTTGCAATTCTGAAAGTTTTTCTTCGGAAATAGTTTCTTTGTTTTCAATTGCAGCCTCCACTTTCCGCTCCAAAACACGGTATTCTTCATAATCTTTGTATTCTTTGGAATGCAAAAAAGGATCTTCAGCTATATTCCCTTTTATGTTTGAAACAGTTGTTGTTGCAGGATTTCCCGCTCTATTTTTAAAAATTTCATCCAAATCATACTCCACAAATTCACCCAATTGATACGGATTTGAAGAAACCCAAACTTTTCTGCTTTCTGGTTTAAAAACAATTCCATGGTGTGCCAATAGCTGGTTTAAAGCCTTCTCATTTCCAAAACCTATTTCTTTGTTTTCCAACCCGTTTTTATTCCGAAGAATGGAAACAGCATCACTAATATTCAACTTTTCGTCCTCCAAAATCAATTCTTCCATCCTTTCAAAACGGTACATGGAGTGGCTCTCGGCAATCCACTTCAAATTTCTTTCATCGTTTTTATAGGCTTCACTTTGAAAATGATTGCTGCAAATCAATTCATCAGTATTTTCAACTTCATAAACGCCGAAATTATCTGGCGCTACTTCAATAATTGCTGCTTTTTTATCCTTTGCGCTTCCAACAAAAATAGCTTCAGAAACAAATACTTCATTTTTTTTGGCAATTTCAATCGCTTCTTCAATAGTTGCAGCATATTGCAAAATCTCGCGTGTTACAATAGAAATTGGTGTTTTAGCAGTTAGCGGAATTTCAGATTTTCCAGCGTTTATGGTAACTGTAAGGCCATGATCGTTCATTCCAGAAACCACACCGATCATTCCGCCCCAAGTGACCGACATAAATTTATGCCCTTCGGAAGGGTTTACAAAAGCAATTATTTTTTCTTTCGCAAAATCATCGCCTGCATAAAAGTCGAAATTTCTTCCGATGAGCAATTCACCATCAACTGTTTTATCTCCCCAAACGGCAAATGAGGAGCAGCCCACAAGCATCAAATCCTGCATTGCATGGCCAATATCGTGGGCACCGTGCAAATAGAGCAGCCGTAAATACGGCTCTCCTATTTCACTAAAATTTGAAGATGAAAACCGCGAAAGGCCATAGATTTCAGATTTATATTCCTCGGGGATGTGCAAATACATTTTTCGATTGTACCACGCCAGAAACTTTCGAAGTAAGTATTGCTGTGTTTTTGAGGGTACCAAATCTTCCACTTTGTTGAAAAAAATGGCTTCTTGCTTTTGCATCAAGTCTTGGGTTAAACTTCCTGTTATTTTGCCAATTTGAAGCGGGTTTCCTTCTACATAAAGTTCCCACTGGCCTTGTTTGTTTTTTAGAAGAAAATTATTGCCAGCTACAAAAGTGGAATCATTTATTTTAACTTTTTCAGGTATTGATGCATCATAACTACTAATATCTGGTTTATTATGAATGGATTTTGAAACTCCGCATGAATTTAGAAAAACAATCAAAAACGCAAACGTGAGTAATTTTCCCAAATATTTCATTTTAATTTTTTTGTTTTTTTAGCTTTGCAGCACGCTTGTTTGTTTTTGATAGCGTTCGGTTTTCTTTATAATCAATCCATTTCTGCCCGAAGGATTTACGCATCACATTTTCAAAATGGCGCATAAAGAAAACGTTGTAAAGCATATTTCCAAAACGCCCAAGATGTCTTGGAAATGCCCGAAGCGTCATTGAAAAACCACCGTCTAAATATTTTATGTAATGCCAATAACCACTGGGCATATAAAGCGCATCACCGTGTTTCATTGTGGTGTGTATCCCTTCCAAATATTGCAGTGCAGGATATTTTTCATAGTCTGGATTGTCCAAATCTATGGTTTCCAAATTGTGAACAGCGAACGGAATTTTATATAAATATTTTGTTTGTTTGGGTGAAAAAAGTGTTACACTTTTGGTTCCCTGGAAGTGAAAATGCACCAAATCTGCCAAATCCATATCGTAATGTGGCAATACTTTGGAACCTTCACCTCCGAAGAAAAGCACTGGAAGCCGTTTAAAAAATTTTAAACCAATATCTGGATATTCAAAATCCTTCAAGAGTTCAGGTAGCTTCACTTTTAAATCGTAAAAGAAAATACGAAGATCGGTGGGTTTGCTTTTTATCAATTCAATATAATCTGCCATTTTCATTTCTGTCGCTGGCTCGGCAGAATTTTGTTTGCCTTTGGTAGGTTCATTATTGTAAAGCGGAACAACCTGATCGCACGCATGTTGATGAATATAGTCTAAATTCCATTTTTGGAAAGCTGCCCAATTTTCTGTCAATCCCTCAATTAAAACAGGTCTTTGGGGTTTATAATAATTTTTAATGAAATCCTCTTTAGAAATATTCCGGACCCTTTCAATTGGTGTTGTTTTGATCTGTCCCATACCCATAAATCATTAAGTAATTTCTTCTTTTTTTGTCGCTTCCAGTATTTTGTTCAGCAAATATTCGCCACCTAATATTTCCGAACAAGTTACCACGCCGCTAATAGTAACGCCCAAAATACCGTGCATATTTAAACTTTGCCCTGTAAAATACAGATTTTTGATCTTGGTTCTGGGCGAAACGAAGGATTTTAATGGATTGTTGGCGTCTTTAACATAACCATACATTGACCCTTTGTTACAACCAATATAATCGCGGTAGGATAATGGTGTAGAGGCATAAACTGCCTCAATGCAATCACGAATATTGGGGAATTTTTTCTCCAATTCTTTGATAATTACTTCAGACTTGTGGGCTTTAAACTCTTCGTAGGTTTGCCCTCTATCATTTTTTTGGGCAGCAGTGTTGAAAGTGTCAATCCATGGTTCCATTTCTTCAAAACGCATATAGGTCATAACAGCAATATTGTCGCCATATTCCGCCATATCCTTTTTTATTCCCATAGAAAGCATATAAGCCTCAGGCCAACTTTCTTCGGTGTAATTATGAACATCCCAAATGTTACGATAATCCTTAAAATGATAATAGTTATGGTTTAAATATTTAAACGTGTTCGGTTTCAGGACCAAATAAAGACTGAAAGCCGCAACCGTACTTTCAATACTCTCAATACGGCTAGTATATGATTTTCTGAAATTTTCACGCCCAATCATCTCAAGCGTCATTTTTGGGTCCACGTTTGAAATAAATATATCTCCGTAAATGGTTTTTCCATTTGCGGTTTGCACGGCAGTTACCACTCCGTTTTCAGTTTCAAATTTTGTTACCTCGTGACGTTTATATGCTTTTCCTCCCTTTTCTCGAAATCGGGCAAGTAAGGCTTTCGTTATTTGGCTTCCGCCGTTTATACAACGGTATGAACTTTCAATGTATGAGTTTACAGAAAGTGCATGCATATAAAAAGGTGTGCGCTCGCCTTCACCTGCATAAAGCAAATTGCTGCCACCCAAAACGGCACGGAGCTTCTCATTTTCAGTTATTGAATCTATAAACTCCTTCGCTCTTACTTCAAAAAGCGAAGTGTTTTCATAATAAGGTTTTCCAAGTTTTAGTCCATAAAGAGGAAAGAAACTACAGGTATCCTGCATTTTTTTGCAATAGGTATCTATTGCTTTTTCTTCTTCGGGAAATTCTTCGAGTAGTTTTTTTTTGAAATTTTCGTAGCCTTGAGCGTGGTGATATTCATTTGGATCGTTATCAAAAGTGATAACATCAAATCCATCCTCGTTCATTTTTTTGAGCGAAATGTCATCCAAAATATCCAAATACTTGAAATATCTGTTCAAATTTTGCCCTTCAGAAAGCCCGCCAATGTAGTGAACTCCAGTGTCAAAAATTGTTTTGTCACGAACAAATGTTTGTAAGTTCCCGCCAAACTGTTGGTTCTTCTCCAGCACACAAACACTATAACCTTCTCTGGCAAGAATAATCGCCGAAACCAGCCCGCCAAGACCGCTGCCGACGATAA
>JAGQYZ010000135.1:5590-8303 GCA_020435865.1 Aequorivita sp.
ATATTCGTATTTCGATACACGTTTTGATAGCCTAAAGTAAGAATATTTTCGGTTTGTGCAGAAAAGTTTTCCTTAAACAAAATTATTGTTTTCACGGAAAGTTCAGGTAGTTTCGAAATTACTTCCGAAGCCCTTTTTTCTGAAGATATAATCAATGTTTCAATGTTTGGAAGAAGTGTTTGCGAAACAGTATCGACAAAATGGAGCTTGTTATATTTTTGGGTGACATAACTATTTTGAAGTATCGCTCGGGTTTCATTTCCTTCAATCAAACTGAAGATTTTTCGGTCTGGTCCGTCTAATGCCAAAAGGAAATCCAACTGACCAAAATCTTCAGAAAAATGTGCAATGTTTCCGCTTTTTTCAACTTTACAAATGGTTTCAAAATAGCTTTCAGCATTCTCTTTCAAGTCTTTTTTTACACCTCGGTACAATGCATCACCTTTATAGCGATATTCTTCCAAAACGATTTGATGGAAATAGTTTGGGCCTTCAATTTTTTCACGCAGTTTCGCAAATTCACTTTTAAAGTATGCGCCTATTTTCTTAGCCTGCTGTGTATGATTTTCACCAAAAGAAGTGTTTTTAACTTTTATGCGCGGTAAAATTTCAACAGTAATACTTCCATCTTTTATAATAAAACTACCCTTGGGGTTTACCTCACTATTACCGTGGATAAGTACAGGAACAACATCTAATTTAAACTCATTTGCCAAATAGAATGCGCCTTTATGAAACCGTTTTATTTTGTTGCTCAAGCTGCGGGTACCTTCAGGAAAAGCCATTAAAGAATACCCTTGTTTAATTTTCTTTTTTAGTGGTTCTAGACTGTTTTCAATACCGCTGGAAACAGGATAGAAATCTGCCTTTTGAACAGCTTTTCCAAATACAGGAGAATTATAGACCCAGTCGTTTACTAAAAAACAGATTTTAGGGTGCAACATTCCTACCGCCAAAATATCTAGAAAAGACGTGTGATTCGCAATAATTATAGCGGGTTTTGAAAAATCCTCATTTGTTGTATTGATAACCTTTTTCTTCACAAAAGGATTGGTGTAAAGCACTGATTTCATAAATTTTGAAATCACTTTGTGAAACCATCCCATTTTAATCTTTTTACTGATGGGAAGTAGCGGCATTAAAGTAATGCTATAAATTGAAAGGCAAATTCCGCCCAAACCAAAATATCCAAAAGACAAAACAGAATGCACAAACATTCGCGGTGTAATTGGCCTTTTTTTGGAACTTCCGATAAAAAGTTTAAACAACAACGGTTGAACTGTAAATGCGGTAATCATTGCAGAAAAGATTCCGATAATCGAAACAATGGAGATGGAATACAGTGCAGGATGTTTCGCAAAAACCAAAACACCGACGCCCAAAATGGTAGTCAAAACAGAGAGCATTATCGAGGTTTTGTGCGTCGCCATTACTTTTTCGCCTGTTCGCAATTCTTTCAGTAAACCTTTGGTCATAAAAATACTGTAATCAATACCCAATCCAAAGATAAATGTAGAAATGATAATGTTAAAAATGTTGAATTGAATATGAAAAAGCCCCATTATTCCCAACGTTAAAAACCACGTTATAAATATGGGAACCGCCGTAACGAGTGTAAGTGAAAAACTTCGGAAGAAGACAAAAAGTATTAAAAGAACGGCCAACAAACAATAGCCAATCAGGCTGTTGAAGTCATTTTTTAAATTTCCCAAAAAAGTCTCGTTCATTTCTTGGCGGTCAATGACGATTGTGTTTGGAATTTCTTTAAAAGAACTTTTTATTTCTGAAGCGTTTTCATCATCTAGTTTAATAAGTGTAGTGATTGTTGTGAAATCTGCTTCCGTTGTGATGTAATCCTCCAAAAGTACTGACGGAATTTGTTGATAATCTTCAGGTTTCAATGTTTGAAAATCTTTATCTAAAAAAGTGTAAAATTTACTAAAGCTTATTGGTTTGAAACCTCGTTCTTCACCACTTTTTATCAGGTTATTTTCTGTACTGTCCTTTCGGGTGTTGTTCCAAAATTTTTGCCATTGCGCTATTTTTTCGCGTTGATCTTTTTGCGAATGAACCAAAGCACCAATAGAACTGAAACTACTTATTTTTCCTTCTTCTTTAAGCAATTCCAATTTTTCGTGGATGGAATCATTTAGCTGCAATGTGCTTTCAACCGACTTTCCATAAGTTGCCAAATAAACAGATTTTGAGGAAATATCGGTCAATTCATCCAAATGCTGCATTGCCGCTTTTATTTCCGCAGGTTCGTAGTTTAATTTTGAAATGTCCTTATTAAATTCAACTTTGTGGTAGGTAAAAATGCTTACGATCAAAACCAATCCCAAACCAATCAACAGCCATTTGTTTTTATGAAACGGATAGTCTGCAACTTTGTCTAAAGCGTTTATTTGTTGCTTTCGCGAAAGTGGATTTTTATAAACCAACGGAATAAAGAAAAGCGCAAAAACCGAAGCTCCCAAAACGCTCACGGCAGCAAAAATTCCCAAATCCTGCAAAGCTTGTGAATGTAAAAACAGCAAACACAGAAATGCCAAAGCTGTGGTTAAACTACTCATAAGGATAGGTTCGGTTACATCTTTATAAAGACTCTCAAGTGTTTCGTTATTACGAATGTGTGTTAAAATATGCAGTGAATAATCAAGCGTTACTCCCAACAAAACAGACCCAATCCCTAATGAAATGGCAGAAATTTCCC
>JAGQYZ010000136.1 GCA_020435865.1 Aequorivita sp.
TGGCACGACTAACGCGGTAGTTTTTATTCTTCATATTAATGTACAAAGATTCAATGTCAAAATGATCATCGTGGTCATAAATTTCCTGAAGAATGGCATAGCGTTCCGGTGTTTTACGGTGTCCCTTTTCCTCAAGAAAACCCGTAAACACGTTCTTTACAATTGTTTGATTGTGTATATCTGTTTTTGAACTCATAATAAGGTTGCAAAGTTACTTAAATTTTACACTCTAGTAACTTTATCAATTCCGTTTATTTTTTTGATGTTTTCCACAAGATTGTTAAGAATAGATTTGTTTTTCACAACTACAACAATTTTACCTGTAAATACCCCGTCATTACTATCAAAATGAACGCTTTTCATATCTATGTGAAGGTTGTTTGAAATTACTTTTGTCACTTCGTTTACCAAACCGATGGTGTCAATTCCGCTAATGGTTAAATCTGCCTTAAACTCGCGCTGGGTGGAGTCTATCCATTTTGCGGGCATAACGCGATAACTGTAATTACTTTGTAGCTGTAGTGCATTCGGGCAGTTGGTTTTATGAACCTTTATACCTTCGTTCACGGTTACAAAGCCGAAAACATCATCGCCCGGAATTGGGTTGCAACAGTTGGCCATTTTGTAATCCAGTTTGTCTTCATTTTTGCCGAAAACAAGTTGGTCATACTTTTCAGTGATTTCTTCTTTGTGAACATCTTCGGGTTTGTCTGGTTTTCTAATTCGGTTTTTAAAGAAACTGATAAATGCATTGCTTCTTGAAGCTGCAAAATCCTTTAGCTTTTGATTGTCAATTATACCAGCGCCCACGCGATAATATAAATCTAGGCTTGTTTTCACCTTAAAGAAAACAACAAGCTGATTGAGTGTGCTGTCGTCCAGATTAAGTTTTAAAGATTTTAATTTTCGGGCCAAAATAACTTTTCCTTCTTCGGCGAGTTGTTTCTTTTCGTCTTTTAAGGAAGATTTAATTTTTGAGCGCGCACGGCCAGTTGTGGCATAATTTAACCAGTTTGCTGTAGGCTTGGCGTTTTCAGAAGTAATAACTTCCACTTGGTCGCCGCTTTTAAGTTCATGGCTTAATGGAACCAGTTTGCCATTAACTTTTGTACCGCGGGTGTGCATCCCTATTTCTGTGTGAATGTGGAAAGCGAAATCTAAAGCCGTTGCGCTTTTGGGTAGCGAATACAAATCTCCTTTTGGTGTAAAGACAAAGATTTCTTTGGCATATAGATTCAGTTTAAATTCTTCTACAAAATCCACGGCGCTTATTTCTGAATTTTCAAGCGTGTCTTGCAGCTTGTTAAGCCAGTTTTCAAGGCCACCGTCATCTTTTTCCTTGTTTTTGTATTTATAATGTGCCGCAAAGCCTTTTTCTGCAATTTCGTTCATGCGCTCACTGCGAATCTGCACTTCCACCCAGCGGCCTTTTGGCCCCATAACGGTAATGTGCAAGGCTTCATAACCTGTAGATTTTGGAGAAGAAATCCAATCGCGCAAACGGATTGGGTTTGGTCGAAAATGATCTGTAACAATGGAGTATATTTTCCAGGCGAAAAATTTTTCGTTTTCGGCAGCACTTTTGTAGATGATTCGCACTGCGAATTTGTCATAAACTTCATCAAAGCTCACGTTTTGTGCAAGCATTTTTCTTCTAATGGAAAAGATGGATTTTGGGCGGCCTTTTATTTCATACTCCAAGTTTTCGGCGTCCAAAGAATCTTTTATCACTTTGTTGAAAGCTTCTATGTATGCATCCTGTTCTTCTTTGCTTTCCTTTATTCGGCCTAAAATATCTGCATATACCTCTGGCTCGGTGAATTTAAGCCCTAAGTCTTCTAGTTCGGTTTTTATGTTGTAGAGCCCAATACGGTGTGCGAGTGGCGCATAAATATAAAGCGTTTCCGAGGCTATTTTCCGCTGCTTGTCTGGCGGCATGCTTTCCATGGTTTGCATATTGTGC
This sequence comes from Aequorivita sp., assembly GCA_020435865.1. Classification (GTDB taxonomy): domain Bacteria; phylum Bacteroidota; class Bacteroidia; order Flavobacteriales; family Flavobacteriaceae; genus Aequorivita. The sequence goes on from JAGQYZ010000136.1 coordinate 1,964, forward strand.
AGTCGGTCAGCAATTTTTATGATGATTACCCGAATGTCTTCATTCAGTGTAAGCAACATTTTCCGGAAGTTTTCCGCTTGCATGGAAACGTCTTCAGAGACGGAGATGTGGGCAATTTTAGTAAGTCCATCTACAATGCGTGCCACGGCGGTGCCAAACATACGTTCAATATCGTCTAAGTTATAGGTAGTGTCCTCAACCACATCGTGCAATAGGGCAGCGGCAATGCTGGTGGCGTCCAAACCAATCTCTGCTGCAACTATTTTAGCTACCGCAATTGGGTGAAAAATATAAGCTTCGCCACTTTTGCGACGTTGCTCCTTGTGGGCATCCACGGCAAGATCAAAAGCACTGCGAATCAGTTTTTTATCTCCCGCGGAAAGGGTGCGGTAACTGATTTTTAAAAGCTGTTTGTATTGCTTGGTGAGCTCTTTTTTCTCTTCTTCTAGGGCGGCTTCTGTCATAAACCTAAAAGTATTGAAAAGTATTTTAATGGGCAAGAAAATTAAAGGAAGAGCATATTTTGGATTCTAAAGAAAGGTTTGTTTTTTTCTTTGTTTTTTTGGCATTGAGATTATTAGTTTGTATTACTTTGTTTTCGAAAAAGCGTTTCAATTTTATTTGCTTTTCGTTCTATGTAACTAGGTGCAGAAATCCGTACCCCCAGAAAAAAATGATAAAATATTCTAGTTTTAAAATTCATTGCAGTCGTATTTTCTTGCTTATAATTTGTTCCAGAAATATTTGTGTATAGACCGGTATAAATTTTTTCCCCATTATAACCCAAACCAACTTTGCCATCCCATCGAAAAATAAAATTGTCTTGATTTGTTTTTATATCTTCATCAACCTGCCGTGTTGTTAATTTTGTATTTAAATAGCCTACGCTAGTTAGTAAACTCAGCGATAAATAGTATTTTTTATTAGCGACAATTGTATAGGCGTATCCTGGCCCAATACTTGATTCAAAATTATTTGACTTTTGTGTGTTCACTTCAGAGGATTTATCATCTATTACATAGTAGCCTAAATTAATTACGGGGATAAAACTACCCGCACTTTTTAGCTGACGTTCTGTTTGTGATGTTAAACTTTTAAATGAAAATTTTGAGTTACTGGAATATCCTACTGTAGTGTTAAAGCCATAATAATTTAAATTAGGAAATTGAATATAGGGGTCACCATCTAAAATCGTAGTAAAATCATCCGAATTTTTAAGATAGTATCCTTTTACTTTTGAATATGAAATATCGGTAAACCAATGTTTAAAAATAAAAGAACTCCTAAATTCAAAAGATTTTGTCTTGCCTTTTATATCATTATCTCCATTACCAGGTATAAAATCGGGCGTAAATTGAAACCCAAATGAAAAAAATCTATAATTAACATTTAAACGAAGATTCGATGCGGTATTTGGATAAAGGATGAATTTACTGTCTGTGGTCTTTACTTCAAATATTTCATATGAATTGTTTACTGAAACATCTAGGCCAATTTTATCATTTATTTTTTCAATCCAAATAGCTTCGTTTTTAACGCTTATACTATCTTCCGTTTGCCCCAACATGGAAATAAAGGAAAAAAGTGATACAAATACTGTTAGTTTGAAAGGTTTTATTATGGCTTGTCTAGTCATTTTTCCGATTTAATAAAACCCGAATAACTTTATTGTCAAGGTATTTGAATAAATTTTTAAGACACCTAAGATAACAAAAACAAACCAAATTGATTCAAGCGAAGTGAGCTAGCGCATCAATTATCGTAAGTATGCTCTAAAAATTAATTTTATTAGGTGCTGTATGCATTTTTTTATTCAATCAATCCGACAGCTTTATAAAATTCAGCCAGTTTTTCCTTTTCTTCTGGATTTTCAATATGAGTGATTTTACAAATCAATCCATCGTTGTTGAAATTCAAAACCTGCTCACATCGATGGATATGCCTTTTGTTCTTGTGCGTAAGATAATCAGTAAAATGTACGATGAATTTTTTATCATCAATTGATTCAATGCTGCTTTCTCCCCACTCCAGAGTATCGAGTTTCTCTCTGCCCTCAACCATATTCTGTTCATAGGAATTGCATATTTCATCAGGTCCGGTCAGCACAGCTTCTCCAATAAAATAATTACAATCATCGCTGAGAAGTTTCTTTGTAAGTTCAAATTGATCGTTATCAAGTGTACTCCCAAATTTAATCGCTATTTGTTCATTTTTTTTCATCAAAATTGAGCTCATCGGTTAAGCTAAAACTAGCAATTAATTATTCCGTGAGGATTTTCGTAAGTAGGCGAGAACCAGCCATTGATTATACACGGCTTAAGTTTGATTTTTACTAAATCAGTTAACTTTAAGTATTAATCAGAAAGAACAAAAGAGCGGAGTAAGGTTACTATATACGGTGAAGCTTTGGACTTCGGCAACATTGATAATCCCCGCTCTTTTACTACTTAAATCACGTTCAGTTCTGTGAGGCCTGGACCTCGTTTTCAAGTTGTTGTGAC
>JAGQYZ010000137.1:0-3195 GCA_020435865.1 Aequorivita sp.
CCAGCTTCCGGAAAAATGCTTAAACAAAAATTTAAAGCAAAGGATGTTGTTCCCGTGGGTGAAGTAATCGCAATTTTAGAAATTTCTGGAGAAAAAGGAACTTCAAAATCTATGGGCAAAACTTCAGAAAAAAAGGTTTCAAAAACGGAAACTTTTGAAAAACTAAAACCACAAAAGCAAGTTTCGAAACCAGCTTCCTTCAAAGTAAACGAAAACGTTTTTATTTCACCTTTGGTTGATGCCATTGCACGTAAAAATCATATCAGTTACGAAGAATTGGCTCGAATTTCTGGAACAGGTAAAGACGGGCGATTGCGAAAAAGTGATGTTTCAGAATATTTGGAAAACGGTCGCCCGTTTCAATTTACACAAATAGTTCCGGAAGTTTCAGGATTTCAGATTCCCGATTTGAAATTCGATAAAGGAAAGGGTAAAATCGTAGAAATGGACCGCATGCGCCAAATGATAGCGGATCATATGGTTTTCAGCAAGCATACTTCGCCGCACGTAACTGCGTACGTAGAGGCAGACTTGACTGAAATGGTAAACTGGCGCAATAAAAACAAAGATGCCTTTCAGAAAAAATACAACGAAAAACTTACGTTCACACCGCTATTTATTGAATGTGTAGCGAAAGCGATTACAGACTTCCCAATGATAAATTCCACATTGGATGGAACAAATATCATTGTAAAAGAGGAAATAAACATCGGGATGGCAACAGCGCTTCCTTCGGGGAATTTGATTGTTCCTGTGGTGAAGAATGCCGATAAAAAAGGTTTAAAGGAACTTGCAGAAACAACAAATGAGCTTGTGGGAAAAGCCCGTGACAATAAGCTGAAAGGCGATGACACAAAAGGAAGCACATTTACAATAAGTAACGTTGGAACCTTTGGAAGTTTGATGGGAACACCTATAATAAACCAGCCAGAAGCCGCGATTTTGGCAACCGGAATTATTAAAAAACGCGCCGAGGTAATGGAACGCGAAGATGGTGACACCATTGAAATCCGCCAGATGATGTATCTCTCACTTTCCTTTGACCATAGAATTGTAGATGGATATTTGGCAGGTTCTTTCTTAAGAAGAATTGCCGATTATATGGAGAAATTTGATTCCAAAAGAAAAATTTAAAAATGTAGAAACAAGAGCAAAGAATAAAGACGAATAATCTTGGTTCTTGACTCTTGGCTCTTTTTCAAAAAATAAAATGTCAAAAAAAATCGACAAAAATACATTCGAAAAAGCCTTTAGAAATCTAGTCACTGCAAAGGCGATGACCGAGATTTATGAGGAAAATTTTAAAGTAGTTTCAAAATATGTCCACGCAACTTCGCGAGGACACGAGGTGATTCAAACTGCCGTGGGAATGCAGCTTTTGCCGCAGGATTATGCTTTTCCATATTATCGTGATGATTCTATGCTATTGGCAATTGGGATGAAACCTTACGAACTGATGCTTCAGGTTTTGGCAAAAAAGGACGATCCCTTTTCTGGCGGAAGAACGTATTATTCGCATCCAAGTTTGAAGGATGACGACAAACCGAAGATTCCACATCAAAGCTCTGCTACAGGAATGCAGGCAATTCCTGCAACTGGCGCGGCGATGGGATTTTGGTATAAAGAATCGATGAATTCTAAATTCGGAATTGATAATTCAGAATTGCCAATAGTTGTTTGCAGTCTTGGCGATGCCTCAGTCACTGAAGGTGAAATAGCCGAGGCCTTTCAAATGGCGGCGTTGAAGCAATTGCCAATTTTATATTTGGTGCAGGATAACGGTTGGGATATTTCAGCAAACGCGGCCGAAACCCGTGCGCAAAATGCTTTTGAATATGCTAAAGGTTTCCACGGTTTGGAAGCTATTTCAATTGATGGAACCGATTTTGAGGAAAGCTATAACACAATACAAGAGGTAATCTCAAAAATAAGGAAAGAGCGCAGACCATTTTTGGTACATGCAAAAGTTCCGCTTTTAAATCACCATACATCGGGGGTTCGGATGGAATTTTATCGCGATGATTTGGATGAAGCCAAAAGTCGTGATCCATATCCAAAACTGAGAAAACTCTTGTTAGATAATGGGCTCAAGGAAGATGAACTTTTAGAAATTGAACAATCTGCAAATAAAGAAGTTGCTGAAAGTTTAGAAAAAGCATTGAAAGCCGAAGATCCAAAGCCCGAAGATTTGTTCACCCACGATTTTGCACCTACCGAAATTACTGAGGAAGTAGGCGAGCGTTCCCCAAAAGGGGGCGAAAAAGTTGTGATGGTAGATTGTGCACTTTTCGCCATTGAGGAATTGATGGCAAAACATAAGGAATGTTTGCTTTATGGACAAGATGTAGGAGGAAGGCTCGGAGGTGTTTTCCGCGAAGCAGCGACTTTGGCACAAAAGTTTGGCGACAATCGTGTTTTCAATACACCAATCCAAGAAGCATTTATCGTGGGAAGTACTGCGGGAATGAGCGCGGTTGGATTGAAACCCATTGTTGAGGTTCAATTTGCCGATTATATTTGGCCTGGTCTAAATCAACTTTTTACCGAGGTTTCACGAAGTTGCTACCTTTCCAACGGAAAATGGCCAGTGTCTATGATTCTTCGTGTGCCAATCGGTGCTTACGGCAGCGGTGGACCGTATCATTCATCCTCCGTGGAAAGTGTGGTTACAAACATTCGTGGACTTAAAATTGCTTATCCCAGCAACGGTGCCGATTTAAAAGGTTTATTGAAAGCTGCTTATTATGACCCAAATCCCGTTGTGATTTTTGAACACAAAGGGCTGTATTGGAGCAAGGTGAAAGGCACAAAAGGTGCCACTTCGCTAATGCCGGCCGAAGATTACATTTTGCCTTTTGGAAAAGCTTGGGTGCTTCAGGAAATATGGAAACAGGAAGATGAGGAAACCCTTTCAATTATTACTTACGGGATGGGCGTGCACTGGGCGATGAATGCTTCGGCGGAACTTGAAATGCAGGATAAAATTGAAGTAGTGGATCTTCGAACTCTTCATCCTTTGGATTATGAAACCGTTTTTAAAAGCGTCAAAAAATGCGGAAAGTGTCTGGTTGTAACTGAAGAACCTTCAGAAAATGGATTTTCACGCGGTTTGCAGGGAAGAATTCAAGAAGAATGTTTTCAACAGTTAGATGCTCCTGTAATGCTTATTGGCTCTGAAAATATGCCTGCAATTCC
>JAGQYZ010000137.1:3327-4900 GCA_020435865.1 Aequorivita sp.
TTTTTTTATTACTCATTTTTGTACAATCTGCTTATGCGCAGAGCAATATTTCTGTGTTGGTGGATAGTCTTGCGCAGACTTCTTCCGAAAACGAAAAATCCAGAATCAGTATTGAAATTGCATCAAAATTGGCAACCGCCGATTGGGACCGCGCACTTCGTTATATGGATATTGCAAAGGAAAGCGCGCTTAAATCCCATTCTGAAAAAACAATTGCCGATTTTTACAGTGCTCTCGGTAATATCTATTTTTCCAAAGACGCACTGGACATTGCCTTGGAATATTTTTTAAAGGCGTATGAATTTTACGAATCGCAGCCCGCTTCTGAACGTTTCAAATTGGAAAATAATCTTGCAATAATCTATGCTCGGACAGAAAAGGAAACCAAGGCGCTACAATTTTTCAAAAAAGTTTACAGCTATGAAAAAGAAAAAAAAGATACGCTGAACCTTGCGAAAATCCTCAACAATATGGGGAGTTTTTATTTAGATAGGCAAGTAGATTCTTCGTTGGCGTATTTTAATGAATCGCTCCAGCTTTCCAAAAATTTTGACAACCCTGGTTTAAATATGTTTTTACACACCAATCTTGCCCGTTGTTACATACGGAAAGATGAGCCAGAAAAGGCTAAAAGTTATTTCAATAAAGCGAGCATAGATGTAAGGAACGGTGCCGATATACGCGGCGCTGCATGGTTTTACAATGAATTTTCAGAATTTTATCAAAATAACAACATCCCCGATTCCTCAGTCTATTATGCCCAAAAAGCAGTAACTATTTTGGACAGCGTTGCGCCCTTTGGCTTTGAGCAGCAGCGTGCTGTTGGACTTCTTTATAAGGGATATATTGCCGAAGGCGAGTTTGAAAAAGCTTCTACCTTTTTTGAAAAATATTCGGCAATTGGCGATACATTAAATTTGGAGGATAAGCGCGTAAACCTCGAAAAATTGCTAATTGCGGAAGAATACCGTAACAAGGAAAAAATAAGGGAGCTTGAGGAAAGTAAAAAGCAATCGCGCAATTATATTATTTTATTAGGTCTGTTGGCTATTTTGTTGGCTTTGGGAATGTTACTGTATCGCTTTAGAAATAAATTGAAAAGGGCGAACCTAGAAAAACAGCTTGCTATTGCAAAAGAAAAGGAGCTAAATACAAACCTACAGCTGAAAAACAAAGAATTGATAGGAAAGGCAATGGTGGAAATGCATCGCACCGAAATTATCGAGGATATTTTAAACGATTTAAAGGAAATAAAACGAAAGGCGGCCAAAAAGGAAACGCAAAACGCAATCGATTATATTTTAAAGCGTTTAAAACGCGATACTTCTAGCAATATTTGGGACGAATTTGAACTACGGTTTGAACAAGTTCATGAATCGTTTTACAAAAATCTTTCTGAAAAACACCCCAATTTGACTTCACGCGATAAACGGCTTTGCGCACTTTTAAAGTTGAACCTCACCTCAAAAGAAATTGCGCAGATTACCGGACAGTCATCAAAATCGGTGGAAAATGCACGCACGCGGCTTCGAAAAAAGTTGGATATTACCAATTCACAGACCGATCTTTCGGT
>JAGQYZ010000138.1 GCA_020435865.1 Aequorivita sp.
GTTTTGCGAAAGTTCCGTAAAATTCAAGTCCATTTTCATACCAGCCCAATGGCAAGATTTCGTTTTCCATTTCTTGCCGGTAAGTTGTAAAATAGGAAGTTGGCTCATCAAGTGTTTGGTGAAGGCCAAAATATACTTTCATTCTTCCTGCTCGAATATTGAAATAATTCGCAATTTTAAAATCTGTATATAATTGTTCCAATTTAACAGATCCGCCTTTTTCAATCTCTTCATCAAACTCGCCAAATTCTTCCTGAGTGTCATAACCAATGGAAGCGCCTGTACCGCCGTGTTCAAACTCAATTTCAGACTTTAAACTTATCTTTTCAGTAAAATTATAGCCCAAATATAGGTTTAGCCGTTCAATATCTATTTTATCTTTTAGCGTAGGGTCTGTATCAAAATCGAAATTATAGTAGTTGATAGCGCCATAACCCTTAAGACTGAAATTTTTAAAGCTAAAAATAGGTTGGTTTTGAATAGTAGAATCATTCTTTAATTCTTCCCTCAATTCATTTTTAATCTGTTCTTTTAATTGAAGATAGTGTATTGAATCTATCGGTGTTTGTGAAAAAACATTTAGACCAATACATGTGATGATGAAAAATAGGCTGGGTTTCATTTTTAAAATTTGGAGCAAAATTAACTTTATTTAGACTTATTACAAATAAAAATAAAAATTTATTTTTAAAAATGTTTTACCGTTTTGAGAATCAGGATTCTGGAGCTAATTCTATTTGAAGACCATCAAGAGACTCGTTAATGAAAATCTGGCAGCCAAGTCGGCTGTTTTCTTTTACATTAAAAGCTTCGGAAAGCATCAAATCTTCATCATAGCCCATTTCGGGAAGTTCGTGATCGCTTAAAACATAGCACTGGCAGGAAGCACACATTGCCATTCCACCGCAAATACCGATAGTGCCTTCAGGAGCCAATTCGTATGAACGAACTATTTCCATCAGGTTCATATTCATGTCTGTTGGAGCGTCAACTTCATGTTTTACGCCTTGGCGATCTATGATGGTAATTTTGATATCGGTCATCTACTAATCTATAGATTTAATTACCGCTTTTGGGGCTTCTTTTTTACTGCCGTCAAAACCTTCCACGCCACCAACGGTAGTATATTTCATCACATATCGCTTATCAGGAAATATGCGCTGGTATGCACTTTGGCACATTAAAGTTGCTTCGTGAAAACCGCAAAGAATTAGCTTCAGTTTACCAGGATACGTATTTACATCGCCAATAGCGTAGATTCCGGGAATGTTTGTTTGATAATCCAAAGTGTTGTCAACTTTGATTGCATTCTTTTCAATTTCCAGCCCCCAATCGGCAATAGGGCCAAGTTTTGGTGACAAACCGAATAAAGGAATAAAATGGTCGCATTCGAGTTTGAAAACTTCTGCTCCTTGTTTTATTACAACTTCTTCTAATTTATTATTTCCAACCAAACCAACTACTTCTGCAGGTGTTATCAATTCAATCTTTCCAAGGTTTTTTAGTTCTTGCACTTTTTCAACACTGTCTAAAGCACCTCGAAATTCATTTCTTCTATGAACCAAGATTACACTTTTGGCAACATCGGTCAAAAAAATACTCCAATCCAAGGCAGAGTCACCACCACCAGAAATAATTACCTTTTTATTTCGATATAATTCAGGATCACGTATTATGTATTCCACGCCTTTATCTTCAAAATCTGAAATATTTGCAATGGGTGGTTTTCGTGGTTCAAAACTTCCCAAACCACCCGCAATCGCAACTATTGGAGCGTGATGTTTTGTGCCTCTTTCAGTTGTTACAATAAAAGAACCATCATCTAATTTTTCAATGGTTTCGGCACGTTCGCCTAAGGTGAATCCCGGTTGAAATGGTTCTATCTGCTTCATTAAATTGGTTACCAAATCTCCAGCAAGTACTTCCGGAAACCCAGGAATATCATAAATAGGTTTTTTTGGATATATTTCAGTACACTGTCCGCCAGCTTGCGGAAGCGCATCAATTAAATGACATTTAAGTTTAAGTAATCCTGCTTCAAAAACGGCGAAAAGACCCGTAGGTCCAGCACCGATGATGAGAATATCTGTTTTTATCATGAAAGACTATTCTTTATTGAGTTCAAAAATAGTTTTGAAATTGAGTTCAAAAAATGACAATAGTCATTATTGTGAAAGACTTACCACTTTTTCAATTTGAGGAGCATGCTTTTTAATTGTCATTTCTACACCGCTTTTCAACGTCATTTGGTTTACAGAGCAACCCACACAAGCGCCTTGCAACTGAACATTCACTACTTTTCCTTCATCAATGGATATAAGAGAAATATCACCTCCGTCGTTTTGCAGAAATGGGCGAATTTCATTTAATGCTTCTTCTACTTTTATCGTAAGTTCTTTCGTTGTCATATTATTTTTTTACGGCGCTGCAACCTGCCATTGTTGTAATTTTTATAGCTTCCGTAGGTGGAAGGTTTTCGTTTCTGCGAACGGTTTCTTCCACTACATTTCGCGTAATTGCCTCAAAAGCTTCTTCAGTTTGGGTAGCGGTCTGCAATGCGGCTGGTCTTCCCACATCACCTGCTTCACGAATACTTTGTACTAAAGGCACTTCACCTAAAAACGGCACATCCAAATCCTCTGCTAAATGTTTTGCACC
>JAGQYZ010000139.1 GCA_020435865.1 Aequorivita sp.
CTTGTGCATTCAAACTGTGACTATATTTGCCGAAAATTAATTTATGTCACAACGGATTTCTGAAATGGAAACTTCCCTAGCGGAAGAAACGAAAGATTTGAACATAAACGTTTCCGGAATTGATTCCACGAAAGAAATCAACGATGAGGAAATAGCAAAATGCATTGCTATTCTTGAATATTTGAACAAGAATACCGATTGTATTTTCGAAATACCAAAAGAACAAAGAACTGCATTAATAAAAGCTTCGGGACAACTTTCTCGACCAAACCGTGAAGAATTTTCCCGAAGAAAAAAAGATGCCAAAAAAGCTGAAAAACGCAAACAAGCCAATAAAGACCGAACTGCCCGAAAAGAAACCGGAATAAGAAGTGCGCGTGAAAATGTAGTCTTTGTAGCTCCAAAGTTGCTTCAAACATCCGAGCTATCAGCTAAAAATGAATTAGAGCTCGAAACGCCACGTAATTGCTACGTTTGCAAAACCCTTTACACAAAACTGCATCACTTTTACGATACTATGTGTACCGAGTGTGGCGATTTCAATTACGCAAAACGTTTCCAAACTACAGATTTAACGGGGCAAGTTGCAGTTATGACGGGTTCTCGTTTAAAAATTGGCTACCATATTTCATTGATGTTACTTCGTGCAGGGGCTACAGTTATTGCTACCACACGTTTTCCAGCAGATTCAGCTTATCGTTTTGCGCAGGAAGAAGACTTTCACCAATGGTCAGATCGTTTAAAAATTCACGGGTTAGACCTTCGGCATATTCCGAGCGTAGAAATTTTTTGCAATTACATTGAGCAGAAATATGAAAACCTTGATATTCTTATAAACAATGCAGCGCAAACCGTACGAAGGCCCGCTGGCTTTTACCAGCATTTGATGGCGAAGGAGGAAATGCCTTTTGAAGACCATCCGCAGTTTGTGAAAGATTTGTTGCACGACCATATGAGTTGCCTGCAAGAATTAAAAACCCTTACCTCAAATATTGGTAAAAACCCAAATAAGAACTTGCCGGTTACTTGGCATGGTTCTGAACCCGGAATTGGTATTCGGGCTTCAGCGAAACTTTCGCAGATTCCATATAGTTTTGATAATTCTTTGAGTACAAAAGAGGTTTTTCCTGAGGGAAAATTAGATGCGGATTTACAACAAGTTGACCTTCGGAAAACAAACAGTTGGCGTTTAAGGCTTGGTGAAATTGAAACTACTGAAATGATTGAAGTTCAGTTAGTAAACTCAATAGCTCCTTTTGTACTATGCAACCGTTTGGGCGAAATAATGAAGAAAGAAAACACAGGTAAAAAACACATTATAAATGTTTCTGCGATGGAAGGGAAGTTCCACCGTTTTTTTAAGGAAGATCGCCATCCACACACCAATATGGCAAAGGCTGCGCTCAATATGTTGACCCATACAGCCGCTGGAAGTCTTGCCAAAGAAGGAATATACATAAATGCGGTTGATACAGGTTGGGTAACCGATGAAGACCCTGTAGAACTTGCGAAACGCAAAATGGAAATACACGATTTTCAACCTCCGTTAGATATTGTTGATGGTGCCGCCCGAGTGATGGATCCATTAATTGATGGCATAAACACTGGAAAACACTGGAGTGGAAAATTTTTGAAAGATTATAGACCTATTGATTGGTAAAATACAAAATATGAATAACCAACAACCCAACAATCCTTTGCATGGAATTAAACTCACAGATATGCTTGAATATCTTGTGGAATATTATGGTTGGGAAGTTTTAGGTGAAAAAATTAAAATCAATTCCTTTAATAGCAATCCTTCCATTAAATCGAGCCTAACCTTTCTTCGGAAAACACCTTGGGCACGTGAAAAAGTGGAACAGCTTTACTTAAAAACCAAGTTTAAGTAACATCAGAAAATTCGTTCGTAATAAATCTGTCATTTCTTCGTCAAAAACCTATAAAAGGACGTAGTTTTGCAAAACTTCACATATGGGGGATTTTTATGACTGAGGCCAAAGACGCAATTCAAGAAAAAAAAACAGACAAAGAACTGTATAGCTACCAAAAAGGGGCTATTGACAGGATATTTGAAAAATTTGAAACAGCGCCAGATGATTATCATTTGCTTTACCAATTGCCCACTGGTGGTGGTAAAACGGTTATCTTTTCTGAAATAGTTCGTCAATATTTAAAGCATCATAACAAAAAGGTGCTTGTAATGACGCACCGTGTAGAGCTTTGCAAGCAAACTTCGGAAATGCTTACAAGTTTCGGTGTGGTTAACAAAGTGGTAAACAGTACTGCAAACCTTGATGACCAAGAAAAATATAGCTGTTTTGTAGCAATGGTTGAAACCTTGAACAATCGGTTGAACGACAACAAGCTGGATATTTCTGGTATTGGTTTGGTGATTATTGACGAAGCACATTACAATTCATTTACAAAACTTTTCAAATTTTTCGAGAAATCCTTTATTCTTGGGGTTACCGCAACGCCGCTCAGCTCCAACAGAAACCTTCCTATGAAGGATAATTATAAGGAATTGATTGTAGGGGAAAGCATACAGAGCTTAATTGAGAACGAGTTTTTAGCGCAGGTTGAGGTTTTTCAATATAATATGGGTTTGACTTCCTTGGAAATAGGTTCCAATGGTGATTATACGGTGAAATCTTCAGACGATCTTTATTCCGCAGCAGGAATGTTAGACCAGCTGTATCAGGCCTATTTAAACCATTCCAAAGGAAAAAAAACCTTGATTTTTAATAATGGTATAAACACTTCCATTCAAGTGTATTATCATTTGAAAGCGGAAGGATTGCCTATTATGCATTTGGACAATACGGCAACTAAAAAGCAGCGAAAGCAAATACTGCGCTGGTTTCGCGAAACGCCGGATGCAATTTTAACGTCCGTTAGTATTTTAACCACAGGTTTTGATGAACCGACTATTGATACCATTATTCTGAACAGAGCAACACGTTCGTTGACTCTTTATTTCCAAATGATAGGCCGTGGCTCGCGTATTTTGAACAACAAATCAAAGTTTTCTGTAATTGATTTGGGTAACAATTACCAGCGTTTTGGCCCTTGGGAAGCACCCTTGGATTGGCAGGCAATATTCCGATCGCCCGATTATTATATGGATCGTTTGCTGAGTGATGAGGAATTGGAAAGCCATTTTAGGTATGAAATGCCTGAAGAGCTTAGAGCTGAATTTGCAAAAAGTGAAGAAGTTTATTTCGATATAAAGGCCACGTATCAAGAAGCTACCTATAGAGGCGAATCTTCCAAAGTGGTGTTGGAACGCTCCATCGCACAACACGCCTACATTTGTATTGAAAATAGTGAAGATGTTTACGATGCACTTGGCTTGGCAAAAATGCTTGGCGATGATATTGATCACCGTATTGAAAAATATTCGCAGTGTATCAGCAAAAGCACACACAATTTTATAAGTTGGCTAAAGGACGATTACCGCCTAAAACTTCGCAGTTATCTTCGTGAAAATTTTGATGCCGTTTTTGAACAAATAAACGGGCATCCGCCAGAGGATTAAACTACGAATTCCCTAATTAACTATTCACTACTTTTGCACCAAACAACCACCGATGGAATCTTTTAATGAGCTTAATATTTCCAAACAATTGCAGTACGCCATTACCGATCTGGGTTTTGAAAAGCCTACACCCATACAGGCGCAGTCGTTTTCGGTAATTATGTCGGGGACTGATATGGTTGGGATTGCACAGACGGGAACGGGAAAAACTTTTGCCTATATGCTTCCGATTTTGCAGGATTTAAAGTTTTCAAAAGAAACAAATCCACGTGTTTTGGTCATGGTTCCTACCCGCGAATTGGTTTTGCAGGTTGTTGAGGAGATAGAAAAGTTTGGAAAATATTCATCAATTAGAGTGATTGGCGTTTTTGGAGGAACAAACATCAACCGTCAAAAAGAAACCGTTGCCGAGGGAGCAGATATTATTGTTGCAACTCCCGGAAGGCTTTATGACTTGGTAGTTAGCCGTGCGCTTCAACTTAAGGCAGTTAAAAAAGTGGTGATTGATGAAGTGGATGTGATGCTCGATTTGGGTTTCCGGTTTCAGCTTACAAATATTTTGGAACTGCTTCCCAATAAGCGCCAAAACATTATGTTTTCGGCCACAATGACGGATGATGTAAACGTTTTTATACACGATTTTTTCATAGCGCCTACAACAGTATCAGTAGCTTTAAGCGGAACACCTTTGGAAAATATTTCGCAATATGCTTACAAGGTTGAAAACTTTTATACCAAGGCCAATCTGCTGAAACATTTGCTTCAGCATGAAAGTGATTTTAAGAAAGTACTTGTCTTTGTTCCGAATAAAAAGAGCGCCGATTTACTTTTTGATATTCTGGATGAATTCTTTGGCAGTGAAGTTGCCGTAATCCATTCAAACAAAACACAGAATTATAGAATTCGTTCCATAGAAAACTTCAATGCAGAAAAAACCCGCATCCTTGTAACTACAGATGTTATGGCACGTGGGTTGGATTTGGATCAAATCAGTCACGTTATCAATTTTGACGTTCCGAATTTCCCAGAAAACTATATGCACCGCATTGGTAGAACGGGCAGGGCAGCAAAGCTAGGAACTGCTATTTTGCTATACACCGAAAAGGAAGAAGATGCAAAGGAAGCCATTGAGACCTTGATGGACTTAAAAATTGAAGAACTAGATTTTCCCAAAGAAGTGGAAATTTCAAAACAGCTCACTTACGAAGAAAAGCCACAAGTTGTAGAGATAAACAATCCCAACAATATGGAAGAAGTTGGGCCAGCATTTCATGAAAAGAAAGAAAAAAACAAAAAAGAAAATCAAGGAGGTTCCTATAAACGCATCATAAAGCAGAAGTACAAAAAGCCAAAAACTCGAGGCGACAAGAATTTTAGAAAGAACAAGCGAGGGAAATAGGCTATAGTGAAAGCAACCATATAACAATTTGAACATCTAATAAGCTACCAATTCAAGCCTACTGAAACCAAAAAGCACACTTTTAATAATCCTTGCGTTTTTCTCCATCTACGTTATTTGGGGATCTACCTATATGCTGAATAAAGTTGCGGTAGGGGAGTTGCCACCTTTCTTTTTGGCATCCATTCGGTTCACAACAGCTGGGCTACTTATCTTTATTATTGCCAAGGCGCTTGGGAAAAGCCTTGCGATTACACGAAAACAGTTTATAAATGCTTTTATAGTAGGAATTTTGTTCCTTTCCTTTGGCAATGGAATCATTGTGTGGGCACTGAAATATGTAGATAGCGGTTTTGCGGCTTTGGAGATTTCAGCACAACCTTTGGTTGTTCTTTTGCTAATGTGGCTTTTGCAGGGCAAACGCATTAAAACAATGTCTTTGGTGGGTGTGGGTTTAGGTATTTTAGGTATTTTTTTGCTAGTTGGCCAAAAACAGATTATCGCTAATGAAGATACCTTACTAGGAATGCTGATGGTCTTTGTCTGTATGCTTAGTTGGGCGTATGGTAGTATTTTTGTAGGGAAAGCTGATTTGCCTAAAAACTTCTTCGTGAACACAGGCTACCAAATGTTTACAGCGGGTATCACACTTGCATTGGCCAGCTTGCTTTTTGGCGAAGCGTGGACTGCACCAAACCAATGGGGGCAGCCCGTTCAGTTAAGCATGGTGTTGTTGATACTCTTTGGAAGCATTGTGGCTTTTACCTCATTCAATTATTTGCTAAAAACGGTATCGCCAGACAAAGTTGCCACTTCTACACTCGTAAACCCTATTATTGCACTCTTTTTGGGCTGGTTTATTCTAAATGAACAAATCACTACACAATCCATTATTGCTGCAGCTGTGCTTTTAACAGGGGTTTATTTTATAAATACCACCAAAACTTCATTAACAATTCCCAGATTTTCCGGAAAGGTAAAAAAGCGAAATAAAACTTAAATTATGTTTGATTTTTATTTTGTAGGAAAAATAGCCTATTTTCTTACAGTTTAATGAATTTGCTATGGCTTTACTATGGCTTTGCTATGAGGTATCTATGGGTAAAACAATACTATACTAACTCATAACATTTAAACCCAACACTTCTAACCTTTGCTACTACCAAATCGGAAGGAACTTCTGGGTTGCACTCAAGGCGCAATATACGTTCCCAGTTGTCTCTATCAACACTGATGTCCGTTACGCCAGGCAAATCTTGCAACAATATTTTAACAACGGTTTCCTTTAGTTGGGTATCTATATTGCTTCCAAAAACCAAAACTTGCTGGTTTATGGTAGCTGTTTGGTTAAAATCAAGTGTGGTTGGTTCAAACATAACTTTTAGAAATTTGGTAAAACAATCCGTTACGAGCGTTTATAAACTTTGCACTATACTAGTGAAGACGACCCAGCCTTGTTTTTACTTTAAGCTTTTTCTTTTTTTTATAAAAAAGCCGTCAATACACGTGACGGCTTTAATTAAAAACATTCGCAATACCCTTTATCGCTTGCAACGATCTTTCCAGCGTTCTTTGAAAGCCGCTTTTTCTTCATCGGTCATATTCATAAACTTTTCTTTAACGCTAGTGTTTCCATAGGAGGCCATATGGCCATTGCAGTGCTTGCCACGGCAGTGCTTTCTACAACCAAAACCTCCAAATAAAATCCGGCTAAGAACAAACAGCCCCATTGCTTGCCAATAGGTTATTTTAGATACGTTCATAATTTCAGGCAGGATGCTGTTCCACAGGGCTTGTATTGCGAACGGTAGCAGAAACAGGAGTGCTAGAAAAAATAACCCCCCACACATTCTTCCTTTTCTATTAAAAGCATTCATTCTCATAGTATTATTGATTTAATTCTTCGTATAAATAATTTAATTTTTTGCGTAAATGATTTACGGCATAGCCTTTTCGGCTTATAATGGTTTTAATATTTTCGCCGGTTGTATCGGCTATTTGTTGAAGCGTCATATCTTCAATTTCGTTCCATATAAAAACTTCCCGTTGTTTTTCTGGAAGTTCTTCCAATGCTTCCATCAGCTCGTCCCAAAAGTTTTCCTTAAAAAGGGCCAGCTCTGGGCTGTTGCTATCGTCCAATAGCAACAATTCCTTAAATAAACTGGCTTCATCATCATTTTCATACACAAAGTCTTCCAAGGAATCTGTTGTTTTTTTTCGGTAACGGTCCGTAACCCTGTTGCGGGCCACCCGATAGAGCCAGGCGCCAATATTTTCTAAATCGGCCACATTCGCAAAATTGCTCAGCTGATACCACACATCCTGAAGAATATCCTCGGCATCCTCTTCATTCCGAACCCTTTTCCTGATAAACCCAGACAGCTTCCCTTCATATTGCTGTATGGAATCATGTATAAGAATATCCTTTTGGTCACTCATTAGGGCTAGCTTGGCGTCTTTATATTTAGGAAGACGATTGAAACGTTATTTTACTTTATTAGAACCATTAAATTAATCCATTTCGAAGAAGCTCAAAGAAAAAGAAGCCAAAAAGTAAAATCATTTGACCAAAAAGATAAAAGAGTTGACCATAACGCTAAAACTTTTGATGAAATAGTTAAAATATATATCAGAATAGTCAAAATTAGTTGATGAAACAGCTACTACTTTTATCTAAAAGGGCAAATAAAGTATCTAAAAGGTCAAAATAGTTAGCTGAAAAGGCAAAATTATAGCCTAAAAAGTAAAATAAGGATTTCATTAAACGAGCCTCGCCATAGAAAAAACAACAGATTGCATATTTTTTAATTTAGACGGATATCCATTGCCGTGCGGGAGGAGGAAAACAAACAGTTGCAAGCTAAGGCGGAAACGCTTATGATGGTGGTGGGGAAGGGGTAACGGCTTTTTAGTTATATTTGGAGTTAAACAATATAACGCTATTATGGGAATAAATGCAATATTGTATTTATCCGCATGTTGGCAAACATATAAAATCCAAAAATGCGTAAATTCCAGCTAATCATTTTTCTGATATTTATGGTTGGTTGTTCTCAAAAACAAACCGACAATCGAATTGCGGAAT
>JAGQYZ010000140.1 GCA_020435865.1 Aequorivita sp.
GGTTTGTTGGTTTTTGTGGATTTTCCTTTGGTAATAAGATACCCTGTATCATCCATATCCAACTGACCTTTAAAAATATCGGTATTCGGTTTGTGTCCGATCGCAATAAAAAGACCAGTTATTTTAATCTCTTTCTTTTCAGAAGTTTGATTGTTTACCATTCGCAATCCTTCCACAACTTGCTCTCCCAAAACTTCATCAACTTCAGTATTGTAAAGAACTTCCAGGTTCTTGGTATTGTTTACTCGGTGTTGCATAGCTTTTGAAGCTTTCATATAATCTTTGCGAACAAGCATTGTAACTTTATTGCAAATATTTGCCAAGTAAGTAGCTTCTTCAGCCGCGGTATCACCAGCTCCAACTATTGCAACATCTTGGTTTTTATAGAAAAATCCATCACAAACTGCACAAGCGGAAACGCCACCACCACGCAATTTTTGTTCGCTTGGCAATCCTAAATATTTTGCAGTAGCTCCCGTTGAAATGATTACGGTTTCGGCTTCAATCTTTGTTGAGTTATCAACAGTAATTTTATGGATGCCACCAACTTCATCGCTGAATTCAACAGCTGTAACCATTCCAATTCTCACTTCTGTTCCAAATCTTTCTGCCTGTTGCTGTAATTGAACCATCATCGTTGGCCCGTCAATTCCTTCCGGATAACCGGGAAAATTGTCAACTTCAGTTGTGGTTGTCAATTGTCCGCCGGGCTCCATTCCAGTGTACATTACAGGTTTTAAGTCTGCACGTGCCGCGTAAATGGCAGCTGTATAACCCGCTGGCCCTGAACCGATGATAAGGCATTTTATTCTTTCAATTGTTTCACTCATGATATATTTCTTCAAAGTTTTTCGAACGGTAAAAATAACAACTTTAAAAGGAATGTTTCTGTAAAAGTTATGAAGAATTATTATAACGCCATTACGCAGGCTTATCAATTTTCTTGGGAAGATTTATTTGAAGGGTTTCTGAACATTTCAGGCGAATATTCTTAAATTCTTCAACGTTTTTCTCAATTTCCTTGTTCCAAAATGGTATCATTTCTGAAAGTTTTTGCTGCCAAGCTTCAGATTTTGCTTTTTCAGGATAAGCAAAATGCAGCAAATCAATCATTATGTCTACTGCCACAGAAGCTCCTGGAGAAGCGCCCAAAAGTGCGGTAATTTTTCCGTCTTTACTATGCACAACCTCGGTTCCAAATTCGAGTGTACCTCCTTCCTCTTCGTCTCGTTTTATAATTTGCACGCGTTGTCCGGCAACTTTTAAATCCCAATCCTCGCTTTTAGCATCTTTCACAAATTTTCTAAGCTCCTTCATTCTATCTCCATGGCCCATTCTAACCTGCTCTATCAAATATTTGGTGAGCGGAATATTATGCCAAAAAACACCCCACATAGCAGGGATATTGTCCCATTTAATACTTTTGAAAAGATCTAAAAAGGATCCTTCCTTTAAAAATTTAGTGCTGAATCCAGCAAAAGGGCCAAACAATAGCTCTTGCTTTCCATCTATATAGCGTGTATCCAAATGTGGCATGGACATCGGGGGTGCGCCAACTTCGGCTTTGCCATATACTTTTGCATGATGTTTTTCAATCACCTCGCGATTGTTGCAGATTAACCATTCCCCACTCACGGGAAAACCGCCATAGCCATCTTTTTCGTCGATTTCTACTTTTTGCAGTAATGGCAACGCACCGCCACCAGCACCAATAAACACATGCGCTGCATCACAATGTATTTTTTCTTTCGTTTTAAGGTTTTTAATTTTTATAAGCCAATCTTCACCTTTTGTGGGGTCCACATCTTCTACTTCGTGTTCGGTACAGACTGGGGTGTTAAATTTCTCTTCTAGAATTTTAAAAAAAGTGCGAGTAAGCACGCCGTAATTCACTTCTGTTCCCAGTTCCATTCGGGTAGCAGCTATTTTTTCAGAAGTATTCCGGTTATTCATTATGAGCGGAAACCACTTTTCCATTTCATTGAAATCATCTGAAAACTGCATTCCTTGAAACATAGGATGCTTTTTCATTTCTTCAACCCTTTTCTTTAAGAAAGCTACATTATTTTCGCCTTCCACCCAACTGTGGTGTGGAACAGCGTGAATAAATTCTTTAGGATTATCGATTAAATCATTTTTTACCAAGAAAGACCAAAACTGCTTTGATTTTTCGAACTGTTCACAAACTTTGATGGCTTTGGAAACGTCTATGGAGCCGTCTTCATTTTCAGGCGTATAGTTTAATTCACAAAAAGCGGAATGTCCCGTGCCGGCGTTGTTCCATGCTGCAGAGCTTTCTAAAGCAACATTATCTAATCTTTCTAAAATGAGGATTTTTTGGTTTTTATCTATTAGTTTAAGCATCAATGCAAGGGTTGCGCTCATTATTCCTCCGCCAACACAAATTAGATCGTAATGGTTTTCGATTTTTTTTGAAGTGATCATTTTTTTCTTTTTATCAAAAATAAACAATGAAAAAAAGAATATGGCTTAAGAAAATACTAATAATCATTAATACATTTAAGTATATCAATTAAACAAAAATCTCCTTGTTAAATTTTATAATTTGGTTATTTTTGCTTCTCAAAATTCGGGATGTGGCACTTCGACTGCGCTCAGTGTAAACTG
>JAGQYZ010000141.1 GCA_020435865.1 Aequorivita sp.
TCAATAGTATTCAAAAGCAAAACCGAGGAAAGCGCCTGCCCGTATTCTGCGGAATAACCGCCCGTGGAAAAAGTAATCCCATCAAACAAGAAAGGACTGTAACGCCCGCGCGTAGGAACATTATTGGTCGTTGGGCTGTAAGGCGTAAAAACACGAATGCCATCAATAAAAATCTGCGTTTCGCCCGCATCGCCGCCCCGAACAAAAAGGCGGCCGTCTTCCGCGACAGTTGTTGTTCCGGGAAGTGTTTGCAAAGCGCCAACAAAATCACCCAAAGCACTTGCTGTTGTAACAATATCCAAAGGTTTTAAAACTGAAATCTTACTGTTATCGCCCGCAGAAAACGAACCTGCGGAAATGGTTACGGTTTCCAAGGAATTTACATCTTCGCGAAGTGTGATTTTTAAGTTTTTCATTTTTGAAACATCATCGATAAGCCTGAATGGTTCAAAAGAAACGTATGAAATGGTCAATGTTCGGGTGCCAATTTCAGAAGTTTCAAATGAAAATTTTCCGTTATCATCAGAGGTGCCGCCGTCGTAAGTTCCTTCTAAATAAACATTGGCGCCAATGATCGGGGTATTGTTGGTATCAGTAACAATTCCTGAAACCGTATTTTGACCAAAAAAGATAAAGGGTGAAAAAAGTGCTAAAAAAGTAATTGTAAAGATTTTCATGGATTGGTTGATTTTTAATTTCTGGTCAAAGGTGAAATTTCGGTACATTTTTTCAGAATAAAACAAACCGAATTATAAAATTGCATGCCTCAATTGTAATTTTAGGGCATACGTTAAAATAATCTCATTTCGAAAAATTGTATCTTCGGAAGAAACAAAGCAAGATGGACGACTCGCAAAAAGTAGATGCTTTTATAGCAAAGCAAACAAAGTGGAAAGAAAAATTGCAACAACTGCGTGCGGTTTTCCAAAAAACAGAATTAAAGGAAGAAGTGAAATGGGGCAAACCCACTTATACAATTGATGGAAAAATGGTAGTGGCTATGTCTGATTTCAAAAACCACATGGCACTCTGGTTTCATCAAGGAGTTTTTTTGAAAGACCCACAAAATAAACTAATCAATGCACAGGAAGGCGTTACAAAAGCCCTTAGGCAATGGCGATTTGAGGAAGATGACAAAATTGAGCCAAAAATAGTTTTGAAATATGTTGAAGAAGCAATTGCAAATGCAAAAGCTGGAAAAGAGATGAAACCAGTTAAGAAAAAAAAGGTTATTATTCCAGAAATTTTCAAAAATGCAATGGCGAAAGACAAACTTTTAAAAGAAAGCTATAACAAACTTACCCCAGGCAGGCAGCGTGAATATGCAGAACATATAAGTGAAGCAAAACGGGAAGCTACACAACAAAGCAGGCTTGAAAAATGTAGTAAAATGATAAAGCAAGGGGTTGGCCTCCATGATAAATATAAAAACTGCTAATTAGAGATTAAAAAATCTCGAGAACACATTCGTAGTCATTAACCATAAATTTTTAAATTATGAAAACAGATAAATACACAAAAACAATCCTAACCATTATTGCACTATGTTTAACAATCAATGTGATGAAGGATTTTGAAATTTTTCCTTCAGCCTATGCTTCTGAAATGTTTGAAACCAAACCAGTAAACGAAGTGATGGACGTCCGTTTAGTGGATATAAACACTTATGATGAACTGAACGTAAACCTAAAAAGCGTTGACACGTATGACGAAGTAAAAGTGAATTTAAAAAAGATTGAAACCACGGACGAACTAGATGTAAATCTTGATGAAATTGGTGGTGGCTGGGTTTCAAATGGAGGGCCTATTCCTGTAAAAATTCAATAGTGGTTGATGATTAATGGAAAATGAAATTTTATATTTTTATTTTTCAATTTTTTTAAACGGACGAATAATCAATCGTGCTGCCCGATCATAATTTATATAATTGTAAGTCCAATTGAAAAAAGTAACCACTCTATTTCGAAAGCCTACCAAAAACCAAAGATGAACAAACATCCATAAATACCAAGCAATAATACCGCCAAAGTGCATATTGCGAATATCTACAACTGCCTTATTTCTACCAACTGTGGCCATGGATCCTTTATCAAAATAAGTGAAAGGTTCCATTTTATTGCCTCTAAGCATTTTTCTGAAATTTTTTCCAAGATGTTTTCCTTGCTGAATCGCAGGTTGGGCAACTTGCGGGTGCCCTTTGGGGTATTCTTTTGATTCCATCAAAGCGATATCGCCCAGCGCAAAAATATTTTCAAAACCCTTCACTTTGTTATACCCATCAACTCTATATCGGTTTGCTCTTTCAACCAAAGCTTCTCCATGTAAACCTTTAATCAATGCTCCTGTAACTCCAGCAGCCCAAATAAATGTAGCGGTTTCAAAAACTTTACCGTCATTGGTGGTAACTCTTTTTCCGTCATAATCATTTATATAGGCTCCAAGGTGAACTTGAACACCCAATTTTTCAAGAAAGATTAATGCTTTTTTTGAAACCGTTTCGCTCATAGGTGGCAAAACTCGGTTTTCCCCTTCAATTAGATGAACATTCATTTCATCTTCATCGAGTTCAGGGTAATCATTTTCTAAAATTCCTTTTCTGAACTCAGCCAACGCACCGGCAAGCTCAACTCCCGTTGGCCCTGCGCCTGCAATTACAAAATTGAGTAGTCGCTTTCGTTCCACTACATCGGTAGTAATATCTGCTTGTTCAATATTTTGAAGTATTAAGCTACGAATGTTCAATGCCTGGGGGACGGTTTTCATCGGCATACTGTTTTCAGCAATGCTTTCATTTCCAAAGAAATTAGTGCGTGTTCCCGTTGCGATTACCAAATAGTCGTACCTTAGACTCCCAATGGAAGAATCAATAGTTGAAGTTTCGGTATTAATATTTTTAACCTTCGCCATTCTAAAATGAAAATCCTTATTTCTTCTAAAAATTTTTCGAAGCGGATATGCTATGGAATCCGGTTCCAAACTGGCCGTTGAAACTTGATATAAAAGAGGTTGAAAAGTGTGGTAGTTATGTCTATCAAAAAGGACGATCTGAACTTTTTCTTTTTGAAGCTTTTTTATAAAGGAAATACCAGCAAATCCACCACCTATAACTACAATTCGGGGGGCGCCAGTTTCAGGAATATTCATTGTTTTTTTATAAAGCATAAAAATACAATTTGTTCCGTGAGTTACCATATTTTTTAGGAATTTTGTAACAAAGCATTTCAGAAGAACACTAATAAAAAAGCCAACAAGAAACCATTGAACAAGGAACTGGAACATAGTTTTGTGACCCAATTGGAGGAAAACCAAAACATTGTACACAAAATCTGTAGGTTATACACCAACGACAGCGACGCGCACAACGACCTGTTTCAGGAAATAACAATTCAGCTTTGGCGTGCATTCCCTAAATTTCGGGGCGATTCTAAGTTCAGTACATGGATGTATCGTGTGGCATTGAATACAGCAATAACGCTTTATAGAAAATCAAAACGCAGTATAAAAACACAAGATTTTGAAGGGGTCAGTTTTAAGATTTCCTCAGAACCTTATGATGATACCACAGAAAAGCAGCTAAAATTAATGTACAGTGCCGTTAAAGATTTAAACGATATTGACAAAGCCTTGGTTTTTCTCTATTTGGAAGACAAAAATTATAAAGAAATTTCAGAAACACTTGGTATTACTGAAGTTAACGCGAGAGTAAAAATGAACAGGATAAAGGAAAAATTACGAACCATTTTAAATCCGTAACCCACTATGGATGAACTTGAAATATTAAAAAAACAATGGCAAAGTCAAGAGCAGGTGCTGCCGCATTTGTCTTATGACGATATCTATAAAATGCTTTTAAAAAAATCTTCATCCATAGTGAAGTGGATATTCTTCATAAGCATTGCCGAGATTCTTTTCTGGACGTTACTTTCGTTCCTTGTGCCAGAATCCAGCACCAAGTTTAGTGACGAAATTGGGCTTCATAACATTCTGTTGGGGGTAAATGTGCTAAACTATTCTGTTTTTGGTTTTTTCATAATTCTTTTTTACAAAAACTATCGTAAAATATCCACCACAGACTCCATAAAAGACTTGATGAAAAATATTTTGCGCACCCGCAAAACCGTGAAATATTTTGTGATTTATAATGTAACAGCTTCAATTTTACTAATAATCGGAATCAATTTTTATTACTATGTAAACCAGGATATTGTTTTTAGGTTTATGACGGAAGACTATGGAATTACAAACATTTCCCAGGAAAGATTTATGAAAATGTTCTTTGTTATTCAAATCCTTTTCGGAATTGTAATGATTGGTTTCGTTATGCTGTTTTACAGAATTGTTTATGGAATTTTATTGCGGCGACTTCACAAAAACTATAAAGAGCTAAAAAAGATAGAAGTTTGAAGTTAAAGACAATAATCAATACCGCCACTGTCGTTCTTTGTTGAGCTCTTCTTCACTTTGAATTTCTGAAGCGGGAATAACTTTTAGGAAAGATGGATGCTGCTCGATGGCATATTCTAATTTTTCAACAATTTGGTCCATCGAGTCATTTTCATAATCAATATCTAAAGGGGGTTTTATTTCCATAGACTGAAGAATACCTCGCTTTTTAATACGAGTCCCTTTTTTGTCAAAAGATCTTCTGAAACCATCAATAACAATGGGAACAACCACAGGTTTATTTTTTTTGATAATATGTGCCGTTCCTCTTCTAATTGGTTTCCAAGGCTTGGTGGTTCCCTGCGGAAAAGTGATTACCCAACCGTCATTCAAAGCTTTGGTAATGTTGCTCACATCGCTCATTTTTACCTGTTTATTCACATCCTGACCCTTTTCCCGCCAAGTTCGCTCTATACTTATGGAGCCTGCATACGCAAGAATTTTAGGAAGCAAGCCCGCTTTCATGGTTTCCTTTGCAGCAACAAAATAAATATTGAGCTTTGGACGCCACAAATAGCCTACATTTTTTATACTGTCGTCCCTTCCGCTTAAACTAGCATTAAAAACATGGAGCATTGCAGCAACGTCTGCAAAATAGGTTTGATGGTTGCTTACAAAAAGTACATTCTTCTCAGGCAATGTTTTCAAAATCTCACTGCCGTGAATTTGCAAATTGTTAAAGCCCTTAAACCGCTGATGTGTTAAAAGCCCAGCAATACGAATTAGCCAAAGTTTTAAAAAAAGAATATGTCCGAACGGATTTTTTTTGAAGAGACTCATTTTCAGTATTCAGTAATAAGTATTCAGTGGTCAGATTCTATTTCGTCCCGATATCCATCGTGATCGAATTGACAAATATACTAAAATAAGCTGTTACAGCACCATTTTCAGCAATTCGCGCACTTCATTGAGCATCATTGCCGTAGCGCCCCAGACTATGTGCCCATTAAGCTTAAAAGCTGGAACTTCAACGCTTCTTGCGTAACTTGTGGAAAGCGTTTGAGTAATTATATTTGCATCATTCATAAAATCCTGCAAGGCTACTTCTATCAGTGCTTCTACCTCCTCTTCCTGAGGCACAAATCTTGGTAATTCTGACGTTATTCCCAAGAAAGGTTGTACAAAAAAATTGCTGGGTGGAATGTAGATTTCCGTAAGTTTTTTTAATACCGAAATGGTTTCGCGCGAAATGCCAACCTCCTCCTCTGTTTCGCGAAGCGCTGCATCTTGAATGGTTTCGTCCTCATCTTCCAGCTTTCCACCGGGAAAACCAACCTGTGCAGAATGGACACCTTTATAGGTTTTCCTAAGAATTAAAATAAGCCGTGTTTCAAAATCTTCCGAAGGATAAAAAAGTGACATTACGCCTGCATGTTTAGCAGTATTCTTTTTGCGAGCCACTCTTTTTAGTTCTTGCAAGCGTTCTATGGGTGCCATTTTAAATTGCACTGACTCACCAGGAAGTTCCATTTTTGTTACTTTTACAATCCG
>JAGQYZ010000142.1 GCA_020435865.1 Aequorivita sp.
CCCCATCAAAAACTTCTTGGGTGTAGTACCGAACTTTTTTTTAAAAGCCGCAATAAAATGGCTGGAGGTACTGTAACCAACTTTTAAACCAACCTCATTTACATTGTGAGAGCCAGTTGCCAAAAGTTGCCGTGCCACCTCCATTTTGTAATCAAACAGAAAACTGAATACCGAATCGCCATAAATTTGTTTAAAACCTTCCTTCAGCTTGTTAAGTGGTAAGTTTATTTCGTCTGCTAATTGCTGTAGGGTGGGAGGTTCCGCCATTCTTGTGACCATTATCTGTTTCGCCTTTTTTATTTTCGAAACATTGTCCTCATCAGCCAAAAAGGGACATTGTTCTACATCTGTATCAGTTGGGCGATTAAAATACAAACTCAATAACTCATAAGCCTTTGCCTTAAAATAAAGCGGTTTGATGGATGGATGCAGGTTATAATTCATCAATTGGTTCAACACAATTGCCATTGAAGGTGATATGCGACCGTCTTTATAATACTTGCGGTCCTTGTTTTCGTCACTCAAAAAAGTAATATAATCTGCCTCGGTTGAAAATAGACCGTGAAATTTATTAATGGGCAATAATACCGAAAGTGCCCAAGAATGCTTCTCCAGCACTAAGCTTATAGGCAAATCGCGCTGCGGATTGTAAAGGAGTAACGAGTTTTCTTCTTTTAAAGGCAGAACATAATTCCCTTCGTTAAAAACAAAAGAGGCAGCCCCTTTTATACAAAAATGAAACTGGATGAACGTAGCGCTTACTTCTCGCTTAAAAGTTTGATTTTCATCGGTTTCGTTGTTGAATTTCAAGATGAAAAACCCAGGCGAAATGACAGTCTCTTCGTAAAAGCTTTGAGCGACATTTTTTTCAGAATTCATGTCTTTTTTAAATTGATTTTATTTAGAATAGTTCTAAATAAATAATTACTATTTGTCTTTGGAAACCGCGAATTTAGGGGTTAAAATATGATAAATATCATATTTAGCCCATTTTTAACAGACATCGACACAAAAGATACCGCTGGCGTTACTTTTTAAAAAACAATGCGCTTACATTTGCTCCTGTTTTATATGGAAAATTTGAAAACATATTCTGGGGAATCACTCGAAGGTAATTTTTACGCCATTGGCCTCAACTACAAAAAAGCAGATGCTGAAATACGTGGCCACTTCAGTATCGATGACACCTCAAAAGAGAATATCCTTTTGCAGGCCAAAGCAGATCGAATTCCTTCACTTACGGTTATTTCTACTTGTAATAGAACCGAACTTTATGGCTTTGCACAGCATCCGTACCAACTAATAAAATTACTTTGTGAGCATACCAACGGGACTGTTGAAGAGTTTGAAAAAGTATCCTACATTTATAAAAACCACGATGCGGTTTCGCATCTTTTTAATGTAGGGACAGGACTTGACAGTCAGATTTTAGGTGATTTTGAAATTATAAGCCAGTTGCGCAGTGCTTTCCGTGAATCAAAAAAGCACGATATTATTAACCCATTTGCAGAACGCCTTGTAAATGCTGTCATTCAGGCGAGTAAGCGTATCAAGAATGAAACAGGAATTTCTTCTGGTGCCACTTCAGTGAGTTTTGCAGCCGTTCAATATATTATGGCTCGCGTACCACATGTTTCTAATAAAAACCTATTGCTTTTTGGAACAGGTAAAATAGGTAGAAATACGTGTGAAAATCTAATAAAGCATACCAAAAACAAGCATATAACACTTATTAACCGCACCAAGGAAAAGGCTGAAAGTGTGGCTGGCAAGTTTAACTTGATAGTAAAAGAGTACGCCGACATTCAAAGTGAAATTGCCCAATCCGACGTGCTAATTGTCGCAACTGGCGCGCAGCAGCCCACAATTTCTAAAGAATTATTACATCTTAAAAGACCCTTATTAATTTTGGATCTTTCCATTCCAAAAAATGTGGCTCAAGATGTTACCGAAAATGAATTGGTAACCTTGGTGCATATGGATCATCTTGCTGCTGTAACAGACAATACATTGGAAAAACGTGCTTCACAGCTTCCAGTGGCAAAGAAGATTATTGCCGAAATAGAAAAAGAATTTAATCAATGGGCGGATCACCGAAAATTTGCTCCAACCATAAAAGCTTTAAAGAGCAAACTTGCTGAAATTAAAGCAGCGGAAATTGATAATCAGCGTAAAAAAATTGCCGGTTTCAATGAAGAACAGGCTGAGATAATTAGTGACCGCCTCATTCAAAAAATCACTACACATTTAGCAAACCACCTAAAAGGCGAAGCAGCCTCCGCCGAAAGTTTAGAACTCATAAAAAGGGTTTTTCAACTTGAAACTGCCTAAACTTGAAAAAGACAATCCGCATTGGCACCCGCGATAGTGAACTTGCTCTTTGGCAAGCCAGTATTGTAAAGTCTAAACTTGAAAATTTAGGATACACTACAAAATTGGTCTCCGTAAAATCTGAAGGCGATTTGGTTTTAGACAAACCCCTTTATGAAATGGGTATTACGGGTATTTTTACAAAAACGTTGGATGTTGCAATGTTAAACGGAACAGTTGATGTTGCCGTTCACAGTATGAAAGATGTGCCAACGCAGCTTCCTAAAGGCATTATACAAACTGCTGTTTTGGAGCGTGCTTCTTCCGAAGATATTTTAGTTACAAAGGGCGAAATTGATTTTGAAAGCCCGTGTACAATTGCAACAGGAAGTTTACGCCGAAAAGCACAATGGCTTCACAGGTATTCAAATCATAATTTGGTGGATTTGCGCGGAAACGTGAATACCCGTCTTCAAAAACTGAAAGACAATAATTGGGAAGGAGCCATTTTTGCAAAAGCTGGATTGCAAAGAATTAACTTATTACCAGAAAACTATATTAATTTAGATTGGATGCTTCCAGCGCCTGCACAGGGCGCAATGGTTGTTGTAGCTTTGGATAATGATGTGTACTGCAAAGAGGCCACTTCAAAATTAAACAACTCTGCTGCCGAAATCTGTACACACATAGAGCGAGAATTTTTAAAAACACTTGAAGGTGGCTGTACTGCCCCAATTGGAGCTTTTGCAGAAATAATTGATGATGAAATTCTTTTTAAGGGTTGTCTCTTTTCGCTGGACGGACAAACAAAACTTGAAGTTGAAAAAAGAGTATTAACTTCAACATACAAAGGTTTTGGGAAGGATTGTGCTACATTTATTCTGAATAATGGCGGGGCTGAACTCATGCTTTCCATAAAAAATCAATTGAAATGAGTGTTTGGAAAAAAAGAAGCCTAACGGACCTTGTCGTTTGGTTTTTGGACCTCGGTCTGCTCGCTTTTTTGATTTTTGACTTCGGCTTTGAAAATTTCAATGACTTTAGAAAATACAAACTCATTGTGCTCCCTAGCTTATTGCTTGCATTGATTGCTTTCAACTTTTACAAATATTACAGATACCGAAAGGATCCAGATGTGCACAGAAGCAGTAAGATAAACTTGTTTGTATTACTGTTGCTTATTGTGCTCGAAGTTATTATGATTATGGCCAATTATGAAACTTCGGTGGTAGAAACATTTTTTAATGCCCGCTATGTTATAGAATATGGGCTGTTATTCTACTTTTTTATTCGGCTCACGTTCCTACTTCGGAAGGTTTACAGCATCTATTTTAACCCTGCCATACTCTTTGTTGGCAGTTTTGCTATTATAGCCCTTGCCGGAACTTTTTTGCTCCTGCTTCCAAGTGCCACAACCCACGACATATCATTTACAGATGCGCTCTTTACATCCACTAGCGCTACAGCTGTTACAGGCTTAATTGTACTTGATACAGCGAAGGATTTTACCCCTTTTGGGCAAACCATAATTATGGTTTTATTCCAAATTGGCGGGTTGGGTATGTTGACCTTTACTTCGTTTTTTGCCTATTTTTTTAAAAGCGGGGCTTCCTTTAAAGAAAGCCTTTATATGAAGGATATTTTGGGTCACGACAAGCTTAACAGCGTGATGCGCACCGTGGTACAGATTGTACTTTTCTCTTTGGTTTTAGAATGTATTGGCGCTTTGCTGATTTATTATTCTTTGGAACATATCGATTCCTTTAAACACAGAGGATTTTTCGCTATTTTCCACGCTATTTCAGCATATTGTAATGCAGGATTTTCTTTGGCTTCAGACGGATTGTATGATACGGGCCTTCGCTTTAATTATTATATGCAATGGGTTATAATGGGGCTCATTGTTTTTGGAGGACTTGGATATCACATTGCATATAATGTGATTCAGTATTTCAAAAAATTAATTACCAATATTTTCAGCAAAAACGATCGAGTTTTTATTTCTAGGGTAATCAATTTGAACACCAAAATTGTACTCTATACTACTGCAATATTGATTGTTGGTGGGGCAGTTTTCTTTTTATTCTCTGAGCAGCAAACCAATCTTTTGGAACATAAAACAGCCTTTGGAAAATTTACTACGGCAATGTTTTCTTCGGTAACTTCGCGTACCGCTGGTTTCAACACAGTAGATATGGCCGACTTTACCATTCCCGGGATCTTATTTATGATTTTTTTAATGTGGATTGGAGCATCTCCAGCATCAACGGGGGGTGGTATTAAAACCACGACCTTTGCATTGGCAACATTAAATATTTTTTCTATTGCGCGCAATAAAAAATATATTGAAATCGGAACCCGAAGAATCGCGACTGAAGCGGTGCAACGTGCATTTGCAATTATATCAATCTCCTTGGCGAGTATTGGCACAGGTATTTTGTTATTGCTTATTTTTAATCCAGAATTTTCACTAATTCAGATTGCGTTCGAAGTGTTTTCAGCTTTTTCAACAGTGGGGCTTTCTATGGGAATTACCTCCCAGCTCTCCGAATACAGCAAATATGTAATTATCTTTTTGATGTTCTTTGGAAGAATTGGTTTGCTGAATCTTATGATTGGACTTTTAAGAAGTGTCGGGAAAACCGAACATACTTATCCTGAAGAAAATATTTTAATTAACTAAAATAGCAGTTAATTTTTAAAAATAAAATTATGAAAATAGTAGTTATTGGTCTTGGAAATTTTGGAATGTCGCTGGCTGTAAACCTTTCAAATACAGGAAACGAAGTGATTGTTGCAGACCATGATCTTGAAAAAATAGAACAGATAAAAGATAAAGTGGCCCATGCAGTAGCTATAGATGCTACTAATGAAAATGCCTATCAATCATTGCCATTAAAAAATGCCGATTTGGCCATTATTGCCATTGGCGAAAAAAATGGTGCTGCCATTATGAGCACTGCAATTGTAAAAAAATTAACAAAAGCAAAAATCATTTCGCGATCTGCGTCTGCCTTGGAAGACACCATTCTTGAAGCAATGGGGGTAGACCAAATAATTCATCCAGAGCAGGAATATGCGGAAAGGTTCACGAAAAAGATTAATTTAAAAGGAAGTATAGACAATTTTGAAATCGATGATGAACACTTGGTTTCGGAAGTCGAGGTTTGTAAATCTTTGGTGGGAAAGACCATTCAGGAATCAGCTTTCCGGAAGAATTTTAACCTCAACATAATTACAATAATCCGTAAAAAACAACATACCAATTTACTCGGAAGAATTGTTGAAAGGAAAGAAGTAGTAGGTCTTCCCACTCCAGATACTATTTTTCAAATGAGCGATATTCTAGTGGTTTTCGGCAAGGATGCTGACATAAAGAAATATCTTAAAAACTATGCCAGCAGTTCTATCAACTAAAAAGCTAAATGAAAGTCAAAAGTCTTTGCTGCTTCTTGCAGGCGCTTCACTGGTGGAATACAACGCTATAAAAATAGAATTTGTGCCTTTTGAAGCTCCTTCAAATATTAAAAATGCCATTTTTACAAGCCAGAATGCGGCCAATTCATTTTTTGAAAACGAATGTCAGCCTGAGCGCAGTCGAAGGGTCATTGAGAACTGTTTTTGCGTTGGAAACAAAACAAAATTACTTTTGGAAGAAAATGACCAAAAAGTAATTAAAATGACCGAATATGCTTCAGAATTGGCAGATTTTATCGTGAAATACCATAAAAATGACTCTTTTCATTTTTTCTGTGGAAACATTAGAAGTGATGAAATTTCTTCAAAACTAAATGAAAACAGCATAGCTTTTGAAGAAATTGAAGTGTATAAAACAACGCTTAATCCAAAGAAATTTGAAAGAACATTTGATGCCATTTTATTTTTCAGTCCAAGTGGTGTAAGAAGTTTTATTTCAGAAAATGAAATTCAAAAAAGTATAGCAGTCTGTATAGGAAATACAACTGCTTCCGAAGCAAAAAAATATACTGAAAATGTTGTTGTTGCAAATACCACGACAGTGGAAAGCGTAATTGCGAAAACGTTAAAAACATTAAAACAAAATGATTAAAAACGACCTATTTTTAAAAGCCCTTCGTGGCGAAATTGTGGAAAGACCACCTGTTTGGATGATGCGACAAGCTGGAAGATACTTGCCAGAATTTCAAGAAATAAAAGCGAAATACGATTTTTTCACTCGCTGCCAAACACCAGAACTTGCAAGTGAAATTACCGTACAACCTATTCGTCGTTACGGAATGGACGCAGCAATTTTGTTCAGCGATATTTTGGTAAT
>JAGQYZ010000143.1 GCA_020435865.1 Aequorivita sp.
GCTGGGTTAAAGCCAGAAATCACACTTTTATTTAAAGAAAGGGACGTTTCAGGAGCTATGTATATACCCTCTTTGACCAGTCCCATTTGGATATCGGATTTTAAATCGTCACTAATGTTGATGAGAGTTAAATTCTCTCCATATACTTTAGTTTTGTTTTTTGATAAGTCGGTTCTGCTCTTGTCTTCATAGGAGGCTATGTACATACATTTTGGCCTGTTGGAACCTGAGATATAAGGGTCTCTAATAGCAAGAGAGTTGCTTATTCTGCATTGAGCACCAAAGTTGAATACATAATCAGTTCCCCTGGATTTGTAGGAAACCATTTTGTCCAAATTTAATTCGCCACCAATAATATTGAAAGAATTACCTTGGCTGAAACTCACCATGACATTTTCAACCACGGTTTCACAACCAATGCCTGCAAGGGTTAGAGCATCAAAATAACCGTAGTCTACCGTTCTTTTACCTGCATATTCGATTCTTACATATTTTAGGATGCCCGAATTACTGGTAGGATTTGTTCCACCATAGCTTACGTTTTTATATGAAGAAGGTCTCATGCCATAGTCTATGGCCGCTTCATTGCCAAACTTATTGATGGGTGCATCGCCTAAGATAAAGATGCCTCCCCAATCACCTTGTTTTTTCACACTCCTGTTAGAAGTGAAAATAATAGGGTCGGTTTCTTGGCCTTCAGCAATTATTTTGGAACCATTGCTTATGATAAGGGAACCATTGGTTTCATAATCGCCAAGGATAACTGTTCCTGGCTCAATGCTAAGCGTTGTACTGTCTGTAACAAAGACATTGCCCAATAAGAGATAGGTGTTTTTCTTGAGCAGTTTTGTGTCTTCCGAAATGTTTCCAGATAAAATTTGGGAGGGTTCGCTATAAGTAATTGAACTTGGTTGAAATTCAGCCCATGAGCTCAACCAGTTGTCATATCCTGTAATTCCCTTTTCTTGCTGGGCATTGAGATAGGAAAATGTTAACACCAAGGCGCATAACATCAGGGTAAATTTTTTCATAGTAGTTTGATTTAGGGGTTTTTCTCACTTATTGAGTCAAACATATGAATTTATCCTATGAAATACAAAAAATATCGACAAAATGCATAAATAATAACAAAAAAATAATAATATTCTTACAATTTGATGATTTTGAACGATTTAATAACTGCTATTGGTATGCAAATACCTTGGGTTTGTTGAAGTTGAAGGCTGTTTTTTTGAAAAATCCAAGGGGTCATAAAAATAAAAACCCTGAAATTTTCAGGGCTTCCATTTTGTTGTGGTAAATAAATTGTTGTTGTATAAAATTAGACTAATTCAAGAATCAATATTGATTGAATTCATTGTAAGTATGTAACGATTTTAGGGTTTGTTCATAGAACAGAATGGCGGCAATCAAGTTGCTTTTGTCTGAGTATGGAAGAATTTTTGTTTGGAATTCAATGGTATTTTCAAAATAACCGTCGGCTGCCTTAATGTTTTCTTCTAGAGCTTTTCTGTTCTCTTTTGTATCTGGAATACCTAAAGAACTAA
>JAGQYZ010000144.1 GCA_020435865.1 Aequorivita sp.
CTGCCAGAGGTTAGCTGGTTCCAAAAGATGGTATAACGTGGGTATCCTTGGCCATAAATCCAATCATTAAAAAATTCGGATAGGTCTTCACCACTTGCGTTTTCCATATTCCTGATGAGGTCTGGGGTCTTTGCATAACCGTAGGCAAGTGCTGGATCATCCAAATAATCTTTTAAGCCTTGAAAGAAAACAGCATCACCCAATTTCTTACGAAGCATATGCAGTACCATTGAGCCTTTGTTATAGGAAAGCCTACTACTAAAAATTCTATTAACTGAAGTTGTATCCTGTGCAGGGATATAAACTGAGCCGTCTGTTTCTTGTGTTGTGGATGAAATTTGGTCCTGTTTCCAACTCCTAAAAGATGCTTCACCATCAAAATTTTCGATTACCATTCCGGCCAAATAGGTAGCAAAACTTTCATTAAGCCATATATCTTGCCAACTTCCACAGGTAACCTTGTCGCCAAACCATTGGTGGCCAAGCTCGTGTGCAATAAGTCCGCGACTAAGCCCGCCCATAAAAGAAACAGTGGTGTGTTCCATACCGCCACCCCAGCCAAACTGTGCATGACCGTATTTTTCATCTGCAAAAGGATACTCTTCAAAAAGATCGGTATAAAGATTCATAATATCTACAGTAACAGGAGTTTGTGTCTGTGCTGTGGAAAGGTACTCTGGATAAACATAATTTATAATAGGAAAAGGATTGCCATTGTTTGGAACCATGTTTGTATAAACGGAATAGTTCGTTACGGCAATGGCTACCAAATAAGCTGGAATGGGGTGTTGGTGTCTATAATGGGTTGTTTTGTTGCTTCCATTTATAGTTTGGCTCAATTCCAGACCATTGGAGACAGCCACATATTCTTCATTGGAAGGATTGAATCGCGGTGTAGTAATATAAACATCAATCATATCAATTTTATCGATCAAATCTTGCTTGCAAGGCCACCAGGCTTTTGCACCAAAAGGCTCTGAAAGTGTCCACATAACAGGGTCGCCATTATGGGTATCCACTTCAAAAGAACCAAAACCAGAGCTAATTGGGTTTCCTGAATAACTTATTGAAAGTGAATCTAAAACTCCTTGGTTTTGCATTTGCGGTAATGTGATTACAACTTCGTCATTATTGTTTTGCGTGAAAGAAAGCGGTGTGCCTCGCTGGGTAACTTGAGAAACGGTCATATTATTTACAAGTTCAAAAGTAATAGCGTTCATATTTTCTTTCGCTTCAAAATGTGAAGTAACTTTCCCGCTAATAAATGGTTGGGTAGGATCTACATTTAATTCCAATCTGGCATATTTAACGTCATAATTACCTGTGTTCATATTGCGTTGGGTGGTGAACAACCCTGTTGCTGCCTTAGCTTCGGCTTCACTGATATCATCAGTTCTAAAATTTTGTGATAAGGAAGCAAAGGAGATTAAAAATAAAAAGGGGAGTAGTAATGCTTTCATTGTTCAATGTTTGTTTTAATTATACTTTGGCCGAAATTAACGAGCCGATTTCTGAAAGTTGAGTAGAAAGAAATCAAAAAATTAATTTCACCCTGAAATTAGGATGTTAAAAGTATTCATTTTGATATTATTAGAACTTATTTTTGCGCTCAAATATGTGCTTTTAGTCTAAAATTTAACGTGATGCTTACTTTTTTTAAGAAATATAAATTCTTTGCAGTTTTTTTTCTTACCCTATCAATCATCATTATTAGTATCTTCTACCAAATAATGAAACCCAAAAAAGTACTGAAAATCTACCAGCCTGCTGATGTTTCAGCGGAATTAGTTGATAGTACGCTTCAGTATGTAAAAAAATACCACACCATTGCAGATTTTAGTTTGGCCAATCAAAACGGGAAGACCATTACACAAGAAGATTACAAAGATAAAATCTATGTGGCAGATTTTTTCTTCACAACCTGCCAATCCATTTGTCCAATAATGACGGATAATATGGTAAAAATTCAAGAAAAATTAAAAAACGATGATGAAGTAATGTTGCTGTCACATACTGTAACACCAGAGATTGATACTGTTGCGCAACTTAAAAAGTACGCTTTGGAAAAAGGGGTGAACGACACAAAATGGAATTTGGTAACAGGCGATAAAAAAGAAATTTACAATCTAGCGAGAAAATCCTATCTCGTTGCTAAAGATATTCCTTATTCAGATAATGATCTTGTGCACACCGAAAACTTTGTACTCGTAGATAAAAAGAAGCGTATACGTGGTTTTTATGACGGCACA
Organism: Aequorivita sp.; assembly: GCA_020435865.1. Lineage (GTDB taxonomy): Bacteria > Bacteroidota > Bacteroidia > Flavobacteriales > Flavobacteriaceae > Aequorivita. The sequence goes on from JAGQYZ010000144.1 coordinate 2,250, forward strand.
GATTCTGAGTCTATTGAAAAATTATTGACAGATATTAAAATCCTGGAACAGGAAGAGTGATTTCATAGATAATCAAGATTTCCACAAACAAAAAATCTCATAAGGTCTTTCTTCACGTCCTTTTTTTCCTTTACTTTTGCCTTGTTTAAAATCAATCTAAATAAAAGATGGTTACAATCGCTTCATTAAAAAAAGGGCAGCGAGGCATTATCAAAGAATTTTCAGTAGATGTTGTTCCCCTAAAACTTTTAGAAATGGGTTGTCTTCCGGGGAACGAAGTTTCTTTGGTTCAAATAGCTCCATTCAATGATCCGTTGTACTTAAACATCAATGGCAGCCATCTGGCCATTAGGAAGGAAACTGCCTGTTTGATTGAAATTGAATTGATATAATTTTTATAATACACTTGTTAGTTTTTGAGATCCTCTAATGGCTCAGAACAAGAGAAATCGAAAATTAGGTTATTGAGCGAAGTCGAAATATGGCTAAACACATAAATGTTGCACTTATTGGAAACCCAAACACTGGAAAAACCTCTGTTTTTAACCGGCTTACTGGACTGAACCAAAAAGTGGGAAACTACCCCGGAATTACTGTTGAAAAGAAACAAGGCACTTGCAAGTTTGGCAGGTCCTGTAAAGTTCATATACTTGATTTACCGGGCACCTATAGTTTAAATGCTTCCTCAGTAGATGAGAATGTTGTTATTGAACTACTCCTGAATAAAAACGACAAAGATTTTCCTGATGTAGCCGTTGTGGTAGCTGATATTGAAAATCTTAAACGAAATCTGTTGCTTTTCACACAAATAAAGGATCTGGGAATTCCCGCAATTCT
>JAGQYZ010000145.1 GCA_020435865.1 Aequorivita sp.
TATAGGCTTCATTCATTAATTTTGGACAAGAAATGGAAGCGCAATTTACGGCGAAGTGAATACGTGGCTCGTTCATTTTCCGAAGTATTCCGTTTTCGATTCCGCCAAGTGATAATTCCTTGTTTCCAACGGTAACACGTCCTTTGGTCCACGCTCCGTCAATATCCTTAATGCTTTTTACTGGATAGTTTTCTACAATCAATTTTACCGTTGCCGCATTGTAAAGGTTAATGTAATAAGCAAGCAGTTCCTGCACGCTCCAATCATTTGTAGGTTCTTTTTCAGAAAGCATTTTTAAATAATCATCAAGTTTTTGACGGTCATTTTTGAAGCCTTTGTAGTCTAAAAAACCAGCATTGTTAACATACTTTTTAAGTAACTTGTCCCATTGGGAATGATCTACGTTTACAGCAGAATTAGCAGTTGTAGAAGTGAGCTCCGTCTTTACTCCTTTGGTTGGTTGCCCTTGGCTACTAATACCTGCAGCTGAAAGCAGATTACAGCTTTGTAGTGTAAATACAACAAAAAATATTGCGGCAAGGTTGAACATGGTTTTCATTATTGTTTGTTTTTATAGTTCGAAATAAATACGTAACATTTCACTCTTTGGTTTTGATAGGATATAATTCTTGTGAGATAAAACTAGCAGGAAATCTTTCATCACCATTAAAGCCTAGCTCAATGTCTCTGCCATCATACGGAATATGATTGGTTTTGAAAATATAGTCCCAAAGACTCAAACTAATCCCGAAATTAACGCCGTATTGTGCGTTTTTTGGTAAAACTTTAGCGTGATGCCAAATGTGCATTTTCGGGTTGTTGAAAATATATTTCAAAAAACCATAATCCCAGCCCAAATTGGCGTGGTTTAAATGGCCAATGGCAAGGGCTGAAAAATGAACAATAGCAACGGATTCTATATTAAAACCGCCAATTATGGCAAGCGGAATATAAAGGAATGATTTATAAACTATTGGTTCCATCCAGTGATAGCGCAGGTGCGCTGCAAACCCCATTTCCTTTACAGAATGGTGCAGTTTGTGAAAGTTCCAGAGAAAAGGCGAATAGTGAAGCAATCGGTGTGTGTTCCATTGTACAAAATCGGTAACCAAAAAGAAAATCAACAGTCCCAAGCCAAAAGGTAGGACGTCTAAATTTAAAAGTTGAAAATCTGAAAGCTCCAAACCAACCATTTCCAGAAGGTCATTGAACAATTCGGCTGTGGCATTTGACAGAAAAATGAGTAAAATTAGATTCAACAGGAAAAAGTTGAAGAACATATAAAATGTGTCCAACCAAATATCTTTTCGGAAAACTTTTTGGTTTTTCCGCAATGGGAAAATAAGTTCCAAGACCCAAACCAGTAAAGAAACAAGAATCAATCCATAGAAGTAGTTTTCCCAATGGAAATGGGTTATTTCCCTCCACAGATAATTGAAGTAGCCGTGATAGGAATTTATAAATATTTCGAAATATTTATCCATAGAAATGTTGTTTCACTTGTCGTAAAACAAAAAGGGAAATTACAAAATACTTTCAAGCAATTTGAATAGCAGGGCGCTTATAATAGCCGCCAAAGGAAGCGTTAGTATCCAGGAAAGCACAATTTTATAAATTACTTTGGGGTTGGCTTTTTTAGTAACTGTTCCAATCCCAAAAATGGAACCTACCGAAACATGCGTAGTAGAAACCGGAAGTCCGTGGATGCTGGCAGTTGTAACCAGTATTCCGGTAATCATGTTTGCGGTAAAACCTTGCCCGGAATTCATTGGGGTAATTTTTTTGCTCATCGTTTCCCCGACTTTTTTGGCATTGAGAATTCCTCCCAAAGCCATGGTAATAGCTACCGCGATCATTCCCCAATGTATGTCCAACGCATTTATGATTACCAAAAGTCCAACAATTTTAGGTGTATCATTTAGGCCACGGGCAAAACTTACAACCCCGGCGCTCATAAAATGTAAAGTGTCCAATATATTTTGAGCGGAAATGCCAAGCAATTGTCCCGCGTATTTTTCGTCACAGTTCTTTTTGCATTGGGTTATTTCCAGCGTGGTGTATTTATCCATGGAAAGACTGGAATCAGCTGTTTTTAAAACGGCTTGTTTTTCTGAAATACAAACGCAGCTCTTTTTTGTTATCCTCGTTTTCTTTCTGAAATGCCTAAAAGTTAAATACGCCAAGAAGCTTAGAATTGCTGCCATTAGCGGGCTTACGATAAGTGGCATAAGAAAGGTATTTCCAAGTTTTGCAAAATTGAAATCGCCACCAATAGCCATAAATCCAGCACCAAATAATGCGCCTACCAAACCATGTGTAGTTGATATTGGCATGCCAACTTTAGTGGCAATAAAAACTGTTAGCGCTGCACCCAAGGCAATGGAAATGGCAAATATGGGGTTTTGGATTAAATCGTCGGGAACCAATCCTTTACCTGAAAAATTCTTCACCAGAGTTCCCGCAAGAAAAATGGCGGCAATGGAGCCGGCAAAAGTGGTGATTGTTGCCCAAGTTATCGCTTTTTTATAATCTGTTGTACCGCTTCCGAAAAGGGTGGCGACTCCTTTAAAATTGTCATTTGCACCATTGCTAAAGGCTAAAAAACAGGCAGCGATAAAAAGGAGGATAAAAATCATATATGATCAGTTTCTTTTACTTACGTAAAATTCTTAATGGGGGTTTTTGAGTGCAAAAGGATTCTTTCCTAAATTGCTACTTTAACAGCACCCGCCACCGTCATAATGAAAAGTGGATTCACTTATAAAAATATCATCCCTGCCTAAATCTGCTAATGCCCCAGCGGTTTTATCGCATACTGCAATAGGCTGGTTTTTCAAAAGAATATGCCCTTTTTTATCATCAAAATGATTTTCTGAACCGAAATAAATTGCAGCTTTTCCAGTAAAAACACAAGGACCGTCTTCTGGCATTGGGTCTTTTATTGCTGCAACCTCAATGGATTCAATATAGATAAATTCATCAGTTGGGTAATTTTTTGGATCGAGGATTCTGTATGGCTTGCGCGCACGAATCTCAATGGTTCCGAAGCCTACATCTGTAAGGGCTTTTACATATTCAGCAATTGAAAGACTTCCACTTAAACAAAGTGCACGAAGGCGTGAATCTTCGCGAAGGGTTTCATTCATTTGCTGCTCGCATGTGGGATCGCTCATTACCAAACGTCCGTGTGGTTTTAAAACACGGTACATTTCTTCAATAGCTTTTTTAAGATCGTCTGCTTTAAAAATATTAAAAAGACAGTTTTGTGCTGCCACATCAATGCTATTATCTTCTACGGGAAGATTTAGTGCGTCTCCTTTTTTCAGATCAATAAATTCACTTTTAAACCAAGGGTTTATTTTTTCAGCTTCCTTAAAATTTTTACGGGAAGCATCAAGCATTTCATCAACCGTATCAACACCAATTACACCTCCTTTTTGTCTATTGAAATATGAAAACTGCAACAGTTCCATTCCGCCTCCAACACCTACATAAAGCATTTTTGGACTATTGGTAAGGTCGCGAGCATTTACGGTACTTCCGCAACCGTAATTCATTTCCTGCATAATCTTCGGGATTTTCAAACCAGGAAGCTCCCAAATTGGGTTTGTGGTACAGCAAAGCCCAACGTCTGGTGTAAGTGCGGCTTGTTTGTATACGTCATTGGTAGTATCTAAATAACTCATAGAAAATTTTATAGCTGTTTGATTAAATGGGTGAAAAGGGTAATCATATCAGGTTCCGCCTTTGCGGCCATTGCAATTATCTCTTCAATATTTACGGGCTTCAGATTGTCTGGGTCACATTCATCGGTCAATACTGATACTGCTGAAACAGGTATGCTCAAGTGATTGGCAACAATTACCTCAGGTACTGTACTCATTCCTACCGCATCGGCACCTATGATTTTTAAATATCTGTACTCAGCACGGGTTTCCAATTGTGGCCCGACTACACTAGCGTACACCCCTTTGTGAAGTTTTATATTATTTTCGGAAGCAATTTGAGTTATTTTCTTGTTCATTTCAAGATTGTAGGGTGCGCTCATATCTACAAAGCGTTCGCCCATTTTTTCAATACCGCGGTAGGCAAGGGGTGAGTCTCCTTGCAGGTTTATGTGATCATCAATTAACATTATCTCCCCTTTTTTGAAGTTAAGGTTGATGGCTCCGGAAGCGTTGCTCACTAATAAATGCTTAATTCCTAAAAGGTGCATTACCCGTACAGGAAAGGTAACATCACGAAGGGAATACCCTTCATAAACATGGAAACGGCCTTGCATCAATACTACTTTTTTTCCTTTTAAAGTGCCATAGATCAATTTTCCTTTGTGAAACTCAACGGTTGCCGTTGGAAAGTTGGGAATGTGATTATAGCTTACTTCCGCTTCAATTTCTACATTGTCAATTATCTTTCCAAGGCCTGTCCCTAGAATGATTCCTATTTCGGGTTTTTCAAATCCTCTTTGCTGAAGATACGCCACAGCTTCTTCAATATATTTTATATAACTCATAATTTTATAAAAAGTTTTTATCAAAATTGGGTGGTAAAAATTTTTGAAAAGCATCAATATCTTTGATATCTTCATAAAAATCTATATCATTTCTTTCTTCGAGCAAAACGAACTTTTTATTCTTAAGATTCTTAAGCGTTTCTTCCAGAACGGTACTGGTTCCCCAATCTTTATTTTGAAATATTTCAGCTTTTACCTCCTTCATTCCTAGAAGGTAATAACCGCCATCGGTTGCAGGGCCAATGACAAAATTGTTTGTCTGAAGTAGGTCAAAAGCAGTTTCCAAATCTTTTTTACTCAAATCGAACATATCACTGCCAATAATGATTGTTTTTTCATAGCCCATGCCTAAAATTTCATCAAAAGCATTTTTCATTTTTTCACCTAAATCGCTTCCGGATTGTAGTTTTTTTCTGAATATATCTGGGCTCCACAAATCATCACGATAAATGGTTTCAGAATAAAACACGTATTTGTCCACATTTAAATTTTCAGTGATTTCTATGGTATGCTTTAAAAGAAATTTATAAATTTTCAACGCACTTTCATCGCCAACAGATTTAGCCAAACGCGTTTTCACTTTGCCCAATTCTGGGTTGCGTGTAAAAATAATCAGTGCTTTTTTAGAAGTTGGAAAATGAAAATCAAAAGCCATTTCATTATCACCAGCTAAGTTGTTTGAGGTTAGTAGCGCCATTAGTTAGTGTTCAGTAGTCAGTACTCAGGTTAGACTTGTCAGTTTTTTCAATAAACAGGGTTTCCAGCCCGCAAATAGTTGCTCCAATGTTTGGAAAAGGTGTGTACATTTTCAGTTTCTTTTCCTGTGGAATCAATGACAGGATATCCTGTGTTTTTCCATTCAAAGATACCGCCATAAAGATTTTTTACGTGGGTAAAACCAGCTTTTTTTAATTTTTCGCCAATTTCTTCTGAACGGATTCCTAGCGAACAATAGACAACAACAGGAATGTTTTTATTTAGTTTTTGAATTTGTTCTTCTTCAGCAGAGAAATTATTGAAACCAATGTTTATGGCAGATTCGATATGACATATCCTAAATTCCTCAGGTTCTCGAGCATCTAGAATCGTAACAATATCATTCATTTGAAACATTCGTAATTCTTCTACCGAAATATAGGGAATGCTTTGGGTATTATGCTTTTGAAGCAAGTCATCCAATTTTTTTTGGGCAAAGCCATTTGCAGCAATAAAAATTAGAAGAAAAAGGATTGTTCTATGTTTCATTTGTTGAATAAAATACTGCTTTCTCACACCTAATCCTTAATTTGCTACTGCGCCTTGGCAACTGCTACCTGCACCAGCGGTACAGCCATAGCAATGTTGTGAGATAATTATTTTCCGATCATTTAAAACAGCTTCGTTATATTCTGAAATGTGCTGAATCTTACTTGCAACCTTCAATTCAAGCATTTGATTGAAATCACAATCATATAAATAACCGTCCCAACTAACTGAGATTGTATTTCGGCACATTACATTCTTCACAGCAGCGGGGTTATAAGCTTCAACCAAAGAATACATATAATCTTCATAATTTTCGGAAGCAATCAAATAATCCAAAAACCGTGAAATGGGCAAATTCGTAATGGCAAAAAGATTGTGGAAATGAATGCCGAAATCTTCCAGTAGCGCTTTCTTGAAATCTTTTTCCATGCTCGCTTGGTCGCCCGGCAAAAAGGCACCGCTTGGGTTATAAACTAAATCAAGACGAAGATCGCTATCCTGCATTCCGTAGCCAACGGCATTCAATTCCTGTAAGGCTTTAATGGATTGGTCAAAAACGCCTTCACCTCTTTGTTTATCAGTTTTTCCACGAGTCCAATGTGGCATGCTGCTAACAACGTGCACATTGTGACTTTTGAAGAATTCCGGAAGGTCATAATTTTTTTTATTGGCGCGGATAATTGTAAGATTACTTCGAACGATAAAATCCTGAATTCCAGCCTTGCTTGCCTCATCCACGAACCAACGGAAATCTGGGTTCATTT
>JAGQYZ010000146.1 GCA_020435865.1 Aequorivita sp.
GCAGCAACTGGATTTAATGGATCCTGAATATTCACAAAATGTGGACCGCCCCCAAATGAACTGGTTCCAACTGCATAGGCATAACCCGTATCTTCATTTATAACTAAGTTATGGCAATGTCCAAACCCACCATAGTAAGCATCTTCCGTAAAGGTTTCAGGCGCATTGGTAACGTTGCGCAAACGGGTAAGGTCAAAGACCTGCATTCCGTGTCCGCTGGCTTCGCTTACTACAAACGCATAATTGTTGTACACTTTTATATCTCTCCATGTGCTGGAATCTGTATGGGCTGGTAGTTTTCCAAGGTAAACCGGATTTACGGGATCTGAAATATCAACAAATGCCGCACCATTGCTCAAGCCCATTATAGCATATTCTTTTCCGTCCTGAGGGTCTGTCCAGCCCCACGAATCGTTGCCTGAACTTGCGCCCAAATCGTTAAGGGTTAGGCGGGACAAAAGGTCGATGCCGTTACATGGAAAAGCGCCGGCCGTGCCATTTTCACAAGGGGTCTGCGCTAAAGAAAACGCACTAATTAATAAGGCAAAAACTGGTAATATTTTTTTCATAATAGAGAGTATAAGGTTTAAAAAGGGCTAAATGTAACTATAATATTTGCTACTCTACAAACGCAAAAGGTTAAAAGTTAGTATGCTACTTATTTTGGCATCACTTTTCTATTTATAAACAGGGAAATTTGGGATTATTTGCAACGGCTTTCGTTTATTGTTCATTGATGGTGTATTTTTGCAAAATTACCTTTAAACACGCACTATGTTCGAAAACAAAGACGATTCCAGTACAAGTATTGAAAATTTAGGCGAGTTTGGGCTTATTGACCATCTCACCAAAAATTTCAAAATAAAACAAAAGTCAACCGTAAAGGGCATAGGCGATGATGCCGCTGTGATTTCTTGTGACTCCAAAAAGGAAATAGTTGCTTCCACAGATTTACTTTTGGAAGGCGTGCATTTCGATTTAAGCTACGTCCCCTTAAAGCATTTGGGCTATAAAGCCGTGGTTGTAAACCTATCCGATGTATATGCCATGAATGCTGAACCAACACAGATTACAGTGAGCATCGCGGTTTCAAACAGGTTTCCTGTGGAAGCTTTAGAAGAACTATATGCAGGGATTACCGCTGCCGCAAAAATCTACAATGTTGATGTTGTGGGTGGCGATACCACTTCCTCAACAACGGGTTTGTTAATTAGCATTACTGCTATTGGAACAATAAATAAAGGAGAAGCAATATACAGAAGTGGCGCAAAAGAAAACAATCTGTTAGTTGTAACGGGCGACCTTGGGGCAGCTTATATGGGGCTTCAGGTTTTAGAGCGCGAAAAGGAAGTTTTTAAAGTGAACCCGAATTCACAACCAGATTTAGAACCGTATTCCTATTTAGTTGAAAGACAATTGAAGCCTGAAGCTAGAAAGGATATTTCAGGTCTATTAAAGGAACTTGATGTGAAACCTACTGCAATGATTGATATTAGCGATGGGCTGTCTTCGGAAATTATTCATATATGTAAGAACTCAAAAGTTGGTTGCAATTTGTTTGAAGATAAAATTCCGTTAGATCCACAAGTTATTTCAACATGTGAAGAATTTAATCTAGATAGTACAACAATCGCTTTAAGCGGAGGTGAGGATTATGAATTACTCTTTACTATTAAAACCGAGGATTATCCTAAAATTAAGGCGAATCCACACCTAACGGTTATTGGTCATATTACTGATGAAAAAGAAGGAATCCATTTAATTAGCCGTGCGGGAACTAAAATACCCTTGGTTGCACGCGGATGGAATGCGCTAAAAAATAATGGATAAGTTTTTAGGAAGGGGCACAAATAGTTTGTTCCTTAAATTTTAAGGAAGGATAATCTTGAAAAAAGTTGCAGATTTCTAATGGATTGAAAGTCTTTTCTTTTTTTTGAAAAAAGAAGATAAACACTCATTCACTTCCCGTTGTTTTCTGGTAAGCAATTCATATTTACCAGAATAACTGTTTGAAACTTCTTTGCCGCAACAAGCACATTTGTATTCACTAATGTGGTCGGTAATTTTACGGGTAACGATGTAATCATGGCCAAATGCTGTGCATACCAGGCTCAAAATTGGAGGTCGGTTTTGGGGAATAACTTTATCCATATTTGTTAAATTATTGGGGTTAGTCCCTCAATATTAGACAAATATTAGATAAAACGCAAGATTTATTCGATGAAATGCATATAATCCATAATAGCGCTCTTATTTTCTATCATGCTCATATGGCCTCCTTCAATAATTTTTACAGCACAATCACAGTGTTCTGCCAACTGCTTTGCTTCCAAAATTGGTAAAATAGGATCTTCTTCCGCTAAAACCAGATACTTTTCTTTATTGAAATTTTTTAAAACTTCCGTTCTGTCCTTTCGGTTGCGCATTCCTTTTATAGCAGCTTTTATGCCTTCCACAGGAAAAGAATATGCTTCTCTTTTTAAAATTTCAATTTCCACTGAATACTTTTCACGGGAAGTTTCAGCAAACAAATTTCCAATGGCCATACTAATATATGCTTGTGGATTTTGATCAATAACTTTCAGTGCACGATTCCGGTTTTCTTTTCGTTCTTCAGAATCTGCTGCAGGAGTTGAGTTTAGAAGAACCAATTTTTCAATTTTTTCTTCAAACATTTCGGTAAAGGCCAAAGCAACATAACCACCCATAGAATGGCCAATAAATGTGGCTGAGGAAATTTCAAGCTGTTGCATTAGTTCATGTACAACTTCAGCCATCAATTCCATAGAATGGATTTCAGAAATAACGCCGCTTTTTCCGTGACCGGGAAAGTCAATTGTAATTACAAAGTTATTTTTTGATAATTGTGGAATCAACGGTTTCCACATATTGGAACTTTCCAAAAAGCCATGCAAAAGGACTATTGCCGAACCTTTTCCAAAGGTTTCGTAATAAATTGGAATATTTTTATAAGGATAAATCATGCTTTATAAAAAGACCTAACTAGTTATAAAGCCAGTTAGGTCATTAGTCTTAAATTATTGGTTCTTGCCCTATTTATTCATAATCTCCTCAATCTCTTCCGCTTCAATAGGAATGTTGCGCATCAAGTTAAAAGGTTCTCCTTTTTTCTGGATAACAACATCATCTTCTAAACGAATTCCGAACCCTTCTGCAGGAATATAGATTCCCGGTTCTACAGTGAAAACCATGTTTTCGGTCATCTTTTCCCATAGGATTCCGTAGTCGTGCGTGTCTAGGCCCATGTGGTGACTGGTGCCGTGCATAAAGTATTTTTTATAGGCAGGCCAATTTGGATCCTCGTTTTTTACATCGGCTTTGTCAATTAGTTTTAGGCCGAGAAGTTCTTTGGTCATCAGTTTGCCCACTTCTTCGTGATATTCTTTCCAGTAATTCCCAGGAACCAACATTTTTGTAGCGTCGTCTTTCACGCGCTTTACGGCATCATAAACTTCGCGCTGACGCTTGGTGAATTTTCCACTTACGGGAATGGTTCGGGTCATGTCACTGGAATAGTTTGCATATTCAGCACCAACGTCCAAAAGAATCAAATCCCCTTTTTTGCATTGCTGATTATTTTGAATGTAGTGAAGTACATTTGCATTGTTTCCACTTGCAACAATTGGCGTATATGCAAAACCACGAGAGCGGTTTCTTAAAAACTCGTGCATAAATTCAGCCTCAATCTCGTATTCCCAAACGCCGGGTTTTACGAAATTCAATATTCTTCTAAGCCCTTTTTCGGTGATGTTACAGGCTTGTTGAATTAAATCGATTTCAATTTTATCTTTTACGGAACGCAAACGTTGCAAAATAGGGTTGCTACGTTCCCAACTGTGTGCTGGAAATTTCGCTTTTGTTTTTTTGATGAAGCGATCCTCGCGGGTTTCGGTTTCAACACTTTGGCGGTAATGCTCGTTGGTGTTGAAGTAAATAGTTTGGGCTTGGGTCATTACTTCAAAGAAAATCTTGTCGAATGCTGCAAGCCAGTAAACCGATTTTATTCCGCTTACCTCAAAAGCTTTCTCTTTGGTCAATTTTTCACCTTCCCAAACGGCAATGTGATCATTGGTTTCGCGCACAAAAAGCATTTCGCGGTGGTCTTTATTCGGAGCGTCTGGGAAAAGCACCAAAATGGTTTCCTCCTGATCGGCACCTGTTAAATAAAAAATATCACGTGCTTGCTGAAAAGGCATCGTACTATCTGCACTGATTGGAAAAATATCATTACTGTTAAAAACGGCTAAGCTCTTTGGCTTCATCTGGGCCATAAAGTTTTTACGGTTTTTTATAAAGAGTTTGCTAGGAATTTGATCGTACTTCATCGTATTGTTTTATGAATTTCTTCAAAATTAATTATTATAAAGTTATCTGTGGATAATGAAGGGTTAAAAGTGTATTAATTATGGTATATGTAGAAAAAGTCTTGTTTTTTCAGTTCTGTGTAGACTACCTTTTTCATTCAAATATTCTGTCTTTAAATAGCTCTTTCATTTTTTTGAAATCTTGTTTGGGCTTTTTGCAAATGTAAATCCGTTGGTATAGTTCTTCTTCGTTGTCTGCATATGGGTTATAAATTGACTTGACCAAAGTCACTTCTTTAAAAAAAGAATCAAAAAAATTCCCAACTTGATAACTCAAAGCAATTACAGTATTGGGCATTTTTCCTTTCGGTGTCCAACTGTAAAAACTTCCGTGATAGGAAAACGCTTTGGGAAGATGGTATGATTCTCCAAAAAGAGCTACAGCTCCTGCTTGTCCATAATGTTTCCCCCAGATTAAGCAATCTTGTTTTTCGTTATTCGGCAAACTGTCATATACAGTTGCTAGCTTTTGCATGGTAGTTTTCCACTTTTCGCTTGTGTAATATTCATCATACTTCACCCCGAATTCACCACCGGGTATTTCTTTTTCTTCATGTGGATATACTTTTTCAAGATAGCGGCTAAAACTATAAACAGGCATTCCGAAAGGAATAAGTACGGCGCCCAAAACTAGTAATGCTGAAATTGGGTAAAGCGCCCATTTTCTTTTTACAAATACAAATTGCTCCCAAAAAATTGCTCCAAAAGGGATGAGGGTCAATATAATGGGGAAGAAATAATACCCCTTTCCATTTTTATAAAAGAGCAATAAAAAAGACAAACCAATAGCTATTGACAATACGCGAACTATAAAGTTGCTTTTTGATTTGATGAAATAAATAATTGCAGGAATTACCAATAATATGGAAACAACCGGGTTGACCGCCATTAATAAATTAGTCAAGTTTTCAAGTCTGCTTATTTTCTCTAATTGGGTCTCGTATAGCCTTTCGGTCATTTGCAGCAGTGGAAAATCATTAAAGTATTGCCAAATAATATTCGGTGTAATGCACAGTAGAAACACAATGACATTAATCCAAAATTTGTGTTTTAGCAATGCTGCTCTTGTTTGTTTAAAGAGTAATATAGAAGAAAGCCCAAACAGAAAAAAGATGCTGTCATATTTTGCTAAAAAGCCAAGAATGCAAAACAGTGTAAGGTACCACAAGGATTTTTTATCGAGGTATTTTACAAAACGCAACAGCTGATAAAAACTTAAAACCCAAAACAACTGACTGAAAACTACAGGCTGAAAAAGTTGTTGGGAGCGGCCAAGTCCCGGTGCGATAATTATAGCTAACAGCACTAAAAAAACTGCTGTGTTTTTTCCGCCTAATTCAAGGGTGGTTTTTGCTGCGTAAATAACAATGAGTATGGAGGCAAGATGGGAAAAAATGTGATGTATAAATACGGACTGGGAATGAAACAGATTTTGGATAAACGCTATAAGCGCAATTAAAGGCGGAAATTCCATATAGCCAAACGCTAGGTGTTTTCCTGTTTCAATATGTAACAATTCATCGCCTTGAAAACCTGAATGGCTGTCCGCTAGTAGATGCAAAATTATTTTTAAAAGGCAAAAAAATAAAACAATCAGTTTGGTTTTTTTATTCATTTGGCTTCGTATTGCTAATAGGGGAGATCTTAGGCATAAGATTAGTTTGTGGTTAAGCAACTAATTTAGCAAAAATGGAACGAACCAGAAGAAAATCCGCAATGATTTTCGTAAGTAGGCTTATAATCAAAACAATTAATTATACACCTTCTTGCCAGTAGTTTTTATTCCACTCGCTTATTAAATATTTTCTGTTCTTTGTTGATTTCAAATCCTATATTTTCGTAAAATCTATGACTTTCTTTTCTAATCACATTGCACCTTACTCTAACTTTTTTACAATTTTTTAATTTACTCCATTCAATTACTTTGTCCACCAATTTTTTGCCAATTCCATTTTTCCTGAAATTTTCGTCCACAACTAAACCTCCGATTTCTACAAAAAATTCAGATTCAATTCTTAATGAGAAAAATCCGTGAATCCAACCGACTATTTTTCCGCTTTCGGTTGCTACTTAAACACAATTGTCAGTATTTGTTAAAATTTTTTCCAGTCGGTTTTGAATATCTGCATTTCGGGTTTCGTAACCTAATTGATTTGAAAGCTCGGTTATAAATTCCGAGTCGTTTATTTTCGCAATTCTTATTGATATTTGCATTTTAAATTTTCTATTGAATTTTGTGGTTAGAACGTATTTTTTCAAATTACAGGCAAAGGTTTGTGTATGGTTAGCTGCGTGGTTAGGCAACTAATTTAGCAAATAAATCACGGATAGAATATTCCGCAGGAATGTTCGTATGTCGGCAGTGACCTAGAAATTAATTATACACAGCTTAAGTTTGGTTTTTCTTAAAACAGTTAACTTTAAGTATTAATCAGAAAGAACAAAAGAGCGGAGTAAGGTTACTATATACGGTGAAGCTTTGGACTTCGGCAACATTGATAATCCCCGCTCTTTTACTACTTAAATCACGTTCAGTTCTGTGAGGCCTAGACCTCGTTTTCAAGTTGTTGTGACCCAAGTAGCTGGTTCTTTCATAACTTATTTTCCTATGAATAAATATAAGGAAACTTTTGGAGTTGACATCAGTAAGGATGTCTTTGATGTGTACGGCAGTAGCAGCGGCCACAACCAGTTCAAGAATAATGAAAAGGGATTTGCCTCTTTTTTAAAGATCCTTCCCGAGGGTGCGCTGGTGGCAATGGAGGCCACGGGCTACTACCATTACAGACTCGCACAGTTTCTTTACAAAAACAATGTAGTGGTATCGGTAGTCAATCCCCTGTCGGTAAAGCGTTTCATTCAGATGAAGCTTGCCAAGGTAAAGACCGACAAGAGCGATGCAAGGGCCATTTGCGACTATACCCTTGCCAACGAGGTCCCAATTTACAATGCACTGTCCGATGTACAGGCAGAGTGCCTGCAACTCTTCCGGTTGTTGGACAGCTACCTTAAAAAACGCACGGCTACCAAAAACAAGTTGCACGGCGAGGAAACCTTGGGCATTCCTTCCAAATTCGTGTACCGTTCTTTAAAGCGGGACAAAAAGCACTTGGACAAAGAACTTGCAGGGATCGAGGAGCGTCTGCTATCACTTGTGAAGAAAGAGCAGCAACACCAACTTACGTTATTGACCACCGTTCCGGGGATAGGTACAAAGACCGCACTGTTTTTGATCGTGGTGACCGATGGTTTTTCCAAGTTCGAGACCGCTTCGCAGCTTTGCAGCTATGTGGGCATCACGCCCACCATCCGGGAATCGGGCAGCAGCGTGCGTGGCCGTAGCAGGATCAGTAAGGTCGGCAATAAGAAACTGCGGAACCTATTGTTCCTTTGTTCCTTCAATGCCTGTAAGCAAAACAAGGCCTGCCGTGAACTTTATGAGCGTATCGTTAACAAGGGGAAAAGCAAGAAACTGGCGCTTATTGCAGTGGCAAATAAGTTGTTGAAACAGTGCTTTGCCATTGCAAAATCGGGATTGCCCTATGATGCGGAATTTGTTTCGGTACTAGCAGTAAAATAATTGGAATTAAAAACAAAAAAATAGCTTACAGATCTATTTTTTCAATCTGTAAGCCTA
>JAGQYZ010000147.1 GCA_020435865.1 Aequorivita sp.
CCGCCAATAATCAAATGGTCAATTTTGCCAAGTATGTTTTCAATAATTGTGATTTTTGAAGAAACCTTTGCACCGCCAATAATCGCTGTAACAGGCTTTTCGCTAGTTTCCAATACTTTTTTTACGCTTTCAACTTCCGTAGAAAGCAGTAAACCAAAACATTTATTCTCAGGAAAAAATTCTGCAATAATAGCAGTGGAAGCATGTGCGCGGTGTGCGGTTCCAAAGGCGTCATTTACATAAACATCGCCAAATTTTGACAATTTTTCAGCAAAATTGCGATCGCCTTTTGTTTCTTCTTCATAAAAACGAAGATTTTCCAACAAAAGAATTTCTCCAGATTTTAGGTTTGAAACGGCTTCAGCAACCTCTGGACCAATGCAATCAGCTACAAATTTCACCTGCATTCCAAGTACATCTGAAAGCGATTTGATGATATGCTGCAAAGAAAATTCCGCTTCCCTATTTTTTGGTCGTCCAAGGTGCGACATCAATACACAACTACCGCCATCTTCCAAAATTTTTAAAATAGTTGGCTTGGCAGCCCGAATTCGCGTATCATCAGTTACATTGAAATCATTATCCAAAGGAACATTGAAATCTACGCGGATCAATGCTTTTTTTTCTTTAAAGTCTATATCGTTTACCGTTTTCATCACAATAATTTTATCCAACAAATATAGCTTTTTGGCTTTTAATACTGCGATGGTTCTTTAATCAAAAAATCGAATACAGTGTTTATGTTTCAAAAGAGAATAAACCTTAAAATTGTTTAGATTTGCGAATGGATTTTTCAGAAGTAATCGGGCATCAGCACATAAAATCTCATCTTTTAAAAACCATTGAAAATGGCCGTATCCCGCATGCGCAGCTATTTTCGGGCGTTAACGGAAGTGGTTTACTGCCATTAGCCATTGCATATGCTTCTGAATTGTTGTGCAGCCAATATGAAAAAGGGAATCCAGATTATATTTCCTGTAAAAACAAGGTCACAAAATTAATTCACCCGGATTTACATTTTGTTTATCCAGTAAATACAAGTGATGATGTTAAAAAAAATGCGGTTTCAGATAATTATGCCGAAGGATGGCGAAGCTTTGTATTGAACAATCCATATGCTTCCCTTTTTGAATGGCTGCAAAGTCTTGGGATTGAAAAAAAACAGGGAAACATAAGTAAATTTGAAGCGGAAATCATTTCAAAAAAACTTTCCCTTAAAGCATTTGAGGGCGGTTACAAAGTAATGATTATTTGGATGGCCGATAATATGAATGGGGAATGCGCCAATAAAATCCTTAAATTAATTGAAGAACCATCGGACAAAACTGTACTCCTGTTATTGACCGAAAAAGAGCAACAAATAATCCCCACTATCCTTTCGCGTTGCCAAAAGCTGACAATTCCGCTTCTTTCTGAGGCAGATATTGCCGAAAGTTTGATTAGAAAACACCAACTAAAAGAATCATTAGCCTTCAAAACTGCCCGAAGATCCCGTGGCGACTATAACAAAGCCTTGCAACTATTAGAAGAAACTGGCGAAGATGAAATTT
>JAGQYZ010000006.1:0-12686 GCA_020435865.1 Aequorivita sp.
AACCTAAAAGATGTTCCCACTTTTCGCGAATAGTCAAGATTCCCACGCGAATATCTGCCACGGGGCGTGTAAATGTAAAAGGTAGCAATTGGTTACGGACGTTCCCGTCAAAAAGGATATAGTTCATTTTTGGATATTCTAAATTATAATTTCAAAGCTAATAAAAAAAGCCCTCGATTTCTCGAAGGCTTTTATATGTTTTAGTAAACGGAAGGTTATTCTTCAGTTTTAGCTTCTTTAGCAGCTGGCTTTTTAAACTTGTCGTATTTGTTTTTGAATTTGTCAATACGTCCTGCAGTATCAATAAGTTTTGCTTTTCCAGTATAGAAAGGGTGTGAAGAACGTGAAATCTCCATCTTTACCAAAGGATATTCAACACCATCTACTTCGATAGTCTCTCTAGTATCTGCAGTTGATTTTGTAAGGAATACATCTTCATTGCTCATATCCTTAAAAGCAACTAATCTATAATTTTCTGGGTGGATACCTTTTTTCATGGCTATATATTTTTAAAATGCGCTCAATTTTGAGTTTGCAAATTTAAGTAATAATTGCAAAATAGCAACAAAATTATGCACTTTTTTAAATAGTTACAAAATAGTCCGCAAATGTAACGTTTTGCTATCTTTGTTTACTAACAATCTGAACCAGCCCATCACTTTTTGATAGGCCATAAAACTAATAAAAATATGGAAACTCAAACAACTTCACTAAAAAAAATAGCACTCAATTATGGCGTGCTTTTGGCTCTGCTCTCAATTGTTTTGCAAGTTATTTCATATGTGCTTGACGTGCATATAGACCGCCCTTGGTGGTTAACTGTTCTTCAGTTACTTATTTCCGTAAGTGTTATTGCCTATGGAATAAAAGCATTCAAAACAGGCAACGCAGGTTTTCTTACCTTAGGACAAGCCCTAAAAACTGGTCTTGCAATTAGTCTTGTAGCTGGGATTATAGCTGTGGTTTTTAACTACATTTTTATGAATTATATCGATCCAGATTTTATTCAAAAAACATTGGATTTTTCTAGAGAACAAATGTTGGAAAAAAACCCAGATATGTCCCAAGAACAGATTGATATGGCAATGAGCATGTCTGCAAAATTTATGTCACCACTAATAATGTCTGCTTTCGCTATAATTGCAACTTTATTTTTTGGATTTATCATTTCATTATTTGCAGGTTTGATTATGAAGAAAAACCCGCCACAACAACTTTAATATCTGAATGAATATTTCTATCGTCATCCCGCTTCTTAACGAAGAAGAATCGCTTAATGAATTGTACCATTGGATTGCAAAAGTTATGCAATCCAATGGTTTTTTATACGAGCTCATTTTTATTGACGATGGTAGCACGGATAATTCCTGGAAAATCATTGAAAAACTTTCCAACGAAAACCCAGCTGTAAAAGGAATCCGTTTTCAAAAAAACTACGGAAAATCGCAAGCACTGCACGCAGGCTTTGCCATGGCAAAAGGCGATGTGATAATCACAATGGATGCTGATTTACAGGACAATCCTGAAGAAATTCCAGAACTATACAAAATGATTACCGAAGAAGGTTTTGACCTGGTCTCCGGCTGGAAAAAGAAACGATATGATTCCGTAATTAGCAAAAACTTGCCTTCAAAACTGTTTAATTATGCTGCGCGAAAAACGTCCGGCGTAAAATTACACGACTTTAATTGTGGGTTGAAAGCGTATAAAAAAGATGTTGTAAAATCCATTGAAGTTACTGGTGAAATGCACAGATACATTCCGGTATTGGCAAAAAATGCAGGATTCAGTAAAATTTCAGAAAAACCTGTTTTACATCAAGCCAGAAAATATGGCACCACGAAATTTGGTGCAGAACGCTTTATCCGTGGCTTTTTAGATTTGATAACCATTTGGTTTTTATCAAAATTTGGGAAACGGCCGATGCACCTTTTTGGCGCATGGGGAGCAGTTATGCTCTTTATAGGTTTTTGTTTTGCACTGTTTTTAGGCATCGACAAGCTTTTTATCAATCCAACAGGAAGACTAATTACTGAACGACCTGAGTTTTTTATTGCCCTTACCGCAATGATATTGGGAAGCCAACTTTTTCTTGCAGGATTTTTAGGCGAATTGATTCTCAGAAGTAAAAAAGATTCCCAGCGCTACATCATCAAAGAACAGCGAAACATCAAAGATTAACCACTGAGATTCGTTATTTTTGCAAATTAATTTAAGCGAATGATTTACGTAGATCCGAAAATTTTAGCCCGCGTTAACCAGTGGCTCACTCCTTTTTTCGACAAAAAAACCCAACACGAAATCAAAGAAATGATTGCCTTCGATCCTGAGGTGTTGGAAGATAGTTTTTATAAAAACCTTGCGTTCGGAACGGGCGGAATGCGCGGTATTATGGGGCTTGGCGACAACCGCATCAATAAATATACTTTGGGGAAAAACACCCAAGGGCTTTCAAATTATTTAAAAGCACAGTTCCCAAACAAAAAAATCAAGGTCGCAATTGCTTATGATTGTCGCCATAATAGTAAAGCATTTGCAAAAGTGGTGGCAGATGTTTTTTCTGCAAACGGAATAAAAGTTTTTCTTTTTTCAGAATTGCGACCTACTCCTGAGCTTTCTTTCGCCGTAAAACAGTTGGATTGTCAAGCTGGAATTGTTTTAACAGCTTCACACAATCCACCAGAATATAATGGATACAAAGTGTATTGGGAAGACGGTGGGCAGCTTGTTCCTCCGCAGGATGCAGAAATTATTGCTGAAATAAATTCGCTTAAATATGAAGACATAAAATTTGAAGCCAACGAGAAATTGATACAATTTATAGATTCCGAAGTAGATGAAGCATTCGCAGAGGCTTCCATTAAAAATGGAACTTTTAAAACTTCCCAGGAGGCAAAAGACAACCTGAAAATTGTTTTTACTTCGCTTCACGGTACCTCAATAACAATGATTCCGAAAGTTTTGGAGAAAGCTGGTTATAGAAACGTATTGATTGTTGAAGAACAAGCTGAACCAAATGGAGATTTTCCAACGGTTAAATCGCCAAATCCTGAAGAACCAGCTGCTTTAAAAATGGCTTTGGAACTTGCCGAAAAAGAAAATGCAGATATTGTTATTGGAACCGACCCAGATTGTGACCGTTTGGGAGTTGCCGTTAGAAATGACGAAAACAAAATGGTTTTGCTCAATGGAAACCAAACGATGGTTTTGATGACGCATTTCCTTTTAGAGCAGTGGAAGAAAGCAGGAAAACTTAACGGAAATCAGTTTGTAGCCTCCACGATCGTTTCAACGCCAATGGTGGCAAAGGTTGCAGAACATTTCAATGTAAAATATATTGAAGGGCTTACCGGCTTTAAATGGATCGCAAAAATGATCAAAGATTTTCCCGAGCTTGAATTTATTGGCGGCGGTGAGGAAAGTTTTGGCTATTTGGTGGGCGATTTTGTTCGTGATAAAGATGCAGTTACCGCTACCCTACTTGCCTGCGAAATTGCCGTACAGAAAAAAAATTCTGGTAGCAGTATGTTTCAATATTTGAATACTATTTACAACCTATTCGGCAATTACCGAGAGCATTTAATTTCAGTTACCAAAAAAGGAAAACAGGGTGCTGCCGAAATTTCAGCAATGATGAAAACGCTTCGCGAAAACCCGTTTAAGGAAATCGCCGGAAGTAAAGTTGTTCGCATGGACGATGTTTTAAAAAATGAAACCACAGATTTCATAAAACAGGAAACTTTGTCATTAAATCTGCCAAAATCCAATGTATTGATCTATTATACCGAAGATGGCAGCAAAATTGCAGCACGCCCAAGCGGCACAGAACCAAAAATAAAGTTCTACATTAGCGTGAATACTTCCGAAAAAGAAAATTTTGAGGAAGTACTTCAGAAAAAAATTGACACAATTGCCGCACAACTAAACATTAGTTAATGAATTATTTCAGAAAAATACTCCGTTACGCCTATCCTTACAAAAGATATGCTTTTTTGAATATTTTTTTTAACATACTCTATGCTTTGTTTGGTACACTTTCTTTTGTGGCGCTAATTCCTGTTTTCGAAATTATTTTTAGCGACAATCGTACGCTTGGCGTTCGTCCGGTTTATGAAGGAATTTCTAAAATAAAAGATTTTTCGCAAGAATATTTAAATTACATCATCATAGAAAACATCAATAAATATGGCGAGTTTCAAGTGCTTATGTATATGGTGGGCATAATTATCTCTCTCTTTTTATTGAAAAACCTGAGCAATTACTTAGCTATGTTCTATTCCACTTTTATGCGAAATGGTGTATTAAAAGATCTTCGGAATGATTTGTATAGCAAAGTGATTCATCTCCCACTAGCTTTTTATTCTGAAAAGAGAAAAGGTGACACCATATCAAGATTGAGTGGCGATGTTGATGAAGTGAAAAACTCTGTGCTTTCTGTTTTGGAAATGATTGTCCGTGAGCCTTTGACAATTATTTTTTCGTTAGTAACCATGCTCATCATCAGTGCAAAACTCACCCTTTTTGTGTTTTTGTTTTTGCCAATTTCTGGTTTTCTGATTTCAAAAATTGGGAAGTCATTAAAAAAAGGATCTCTAAAAGTTCAGCAGGAACAAGGCGTTTTCCTTTCAATTTTGGAAGAAACTATGGGCGGATTGCGCATCATTAAAGCCTTTCATGCAGAAAATATTTTTCAGAAAAAATTTGAAGACAGTAATGAGCGATTTTACAAACATTCCAATTCTGTATTAAATCGTCAAAATCTTGCATCCCCTGTTAGTGAACTTTTGGGAATTATTACTATTGGAATTCTTTTAGTTTATGGAGGTTATTTAGTTTTTGTGGATAGAACTTTAGAAGCCAGTTTTTTCATCGGTTATATTACTTTGGCCTATAATATTCTTACACCCGCCAAAGCTATTGCAAAGGCAAGCTATTCAATAAAACGTGCGGATGGTTCTGCACATCGAATTTTAGAATTGTTAGAAGCCAAAAACACGATTACCGATATTGAAAACCCTGTTCAAAAAGAAGGGTTCGATAAAAATATTTCCATTAAAAATATTTCGTTTAAATACGAAGATCAGTATGTTTTGAAAGATTTCTCTTTGGAAATTCCGAAAGGAAAAACAGTAGCGCTCGTTGGTCAATCCGGGAGCGGAAAAAGTACGATTGCCAATTTATTAACCCGTTTTTATGACGTTAACAAAGGCAGTATTGAAATTGACGGTGTGGATATAAAAGATATTTCTAAAAAATCTTTGCGCGGTTTGATGGGTATTGTTTCCCAAGATTCCATACTTTTTAATGATTCTGTGGCAAATAATTTAAAACTTGGAAAACCTAATGCTTCCGATGCGGAATTAATGGAAGCTTCGGAAATAAGCAATTCCTACGAATTTATTAAAGAACTTCCCGAAGGTTTTGAAACCAACATCGGTGATAGTGGAAATAAGTTGAGCGGTGGCCAAAAACAACGTTTAAGCATTGCGCGCGCTGTATTAAAAAATCCACCGATAATGATTCTGGACGAAGCAACTTCCGCTTTGGATTCCGAAAGCGAGCGATTGGTACAGGATGCTTTGGAAAAAATGATGAAAAATAGAACTTCCATTGTTATTGCACACCGACTTTCTACCATCCAAAATGCAGATAATATTGTGGTGCTTTCCAAAGGAAAAATTGTAGAACAGGGAAAACACCAAGAACTTTTGGAGAAAAAAGGCATATACTACAGTTTGGTAGAAATGCAATCGCTAGTATAATTCCCGATTTAAATTAAACCATTGTTCCGTAACTTAGTCTTAACAATAAGTTGCATACTTAAAAATGGTTGAAGAACAAGAACTAGTAACAGCATTGCAGACCGAAGCAGAGAAAGAATCTGCTTTTCGGGAGCTTGTATCGCAGTATAAGGAACGGCTTTATTGGCAAATCCGAAATATTGTTTTGGACCATGAAGATGCTGATGATGTGCTTCAAAATACATTTATCAAGGTTTTCAGGAATATTAATTCATTTAAAGGCGACAGTAAGCTACATACTTGGATGTATAGAATTGCAGCCAATGAGTCCATCACTTTTCTCAACAAAAAGGCAAAACGGAACAATGTTTCTATTGAAAGTGTGAAGGATAATGCGTTTCGAAAACTGGAAAGCGATGTTTATTTTGAAGGTGACCAGCTTCAATTACAATTTCAAAAAGCGATTGCAACACTTCCTGAAAGGCAAAAATTGATTTTCACTATGAAATATTTTGAAGATCACACCTTTGAAGAGCTTTCAGAAATTTTGGAAACTTCTGTTGGCGGATTAAAAAGCAGTTATCACATTGCTGTTAAAAAGATTACGGAATTTATAAAAACACAGGATGAAACTCTTTAACATTTTAAGAGTCATAACAATACAATGAAAAACAAAAAAAACATAGCTGGTTTTAAAACACCCGAAAACTATTTCGAGCATTTTGAGGAGCGTTTGTTCAGCAAGATTTCAGAAGAAAAATTCCCGAAATCTGCTGGGCATACTGTGCCTGATGGATATTTTGAAAATATGGAAGACCGTGTTTTAAATGCAGTAATCAATTCAGAAAAACCTACGAAAGTGATTCCGCTTTTCGCCAAAAAATACGTTGGTTATGCAGCAGCAATCGCAGCTTGCTTAATTATTGG
The DNA here is from genome assembly GCA_020435865.1 of Aequorivita sp. Lineage (GTDB taxonomy): Bacteria > Bacteroidota > Bacteroidia > Flavobacteriales > Flavobacteriaceae > Aequorivita. The sequence goes on from JAGQYZ010000006.1 coordinate 6,669, forward strand.
TTTTACGGTTTTCAATACTAAAACTGATAGTTCAAGTTTGGATTCACTGCAACTGGTAGCTATTGACACTTATATTGAAGACGGTAATTTGAATTTAGACCTTTATGATTTGACAACTTATATTGACGATGAAGATATTACCAATTTAAACCTTGATAACCACCAATTTTCAGAAACCACACTGGAAAATTATCTTTTGGAAAATGTGGATGAAGAAACCTTAATTAATGAACAATGAAGAAATTAATTTTTATTTTCCTCCTTGCATCAATAGCAATGCAGGCACAGGACGGGAAGCACGAAAAAATCAAAGCTTTAAAAACAGCTTATATTACTGAAAAGTTATCGCTTACATCTTCAGAGGCCGAGAAGTTTTGGCCCATTTATAATAAGTATGATGAAAAGTTCCACGATCTTCGGATGAAGGAACGTAACAAGATATTTCAAAAGCTACGTGATGGACTTGACAAGTTGAACGACAATGAGGCCAATGCATTAATTGACGCAAGTTTATCTATTGAAAGTGAAGAACTTTCACTGCGCAAGCAATTGATTGCTGAGCTTCGGGATGTAATTTCGTCAAAAAAAATAATCATTCTCAAAAAAACAGAAGATGATTTTAAAAGAGAACTCCTAGACCGATACAGAAACAGTAAAGGTGAAAAAGGCGAGAAAGGTCCTAAAGGTCCAAAAGGCCCTAAATAACAAAAAGCCCCGAAAACTTGGGGCTTTTTGTTTACAATAAAGAAGCTATTACATTGCCCCCCATTCTTTTAAAGATTTTTCATTTAATGCTACATAATCATTATTTCCTGCTGCTCTTGCAAGTTCCAATGATTTTTTGGCAGCCTCAATAGCTCCCTTTTTGTCACCTGCTTTTGCATAGATCAAAGACTTTTGGCGGAACTGCCAAAATTTTGGGTCTTTGTTCATTTCAATAGATTTGTCAATCCAATTTTTTGCTTTGCCAATATCCTTTCCTGATTCAAGATAGTAAACGGCTGCAGCATAATAATCATTTGAGTCTGGTCCGTTCATTACTTTTTGGATGTTATCAGAAACCATTTTATCTGTTCCAAATTTAATTGGCACACCTACATACGTCTTTTCCCAAAGCATACCGAGAACTACAGAATCACTTTTCAAACTGTCAAAAGACATTGTGAACGTTTCAATATTCATTGGCATTGGGTATGCTGGCACTGTTACTTGTGCAGCCACTTTGCTGTCGTCCCAGGTTACTGGTGTTCCCCAGTTGGATGCATCGTTATAAAAATATACTTCCCAACTTGAAGTACCTGGTTTGGTGTAAATTGCATAACTACCGGCTTTTAATGTTTTACCACCCACTTCAACATCATCACTGAAAGTAATTTTGGTGTTTGCATTAGCCCCTGTGCGCCACATAGCATTATAAGGCACCAAACCACCAAAAATGGTTCTGCCTCTCATGGATGGACGTGAATATTCTAAAGTTACATCTGTAAGTCCTACTTTTTGTTCAATTTTTTGAAATGGACTCGGTTGCGGTGTTTCAATCTGTGCTTGCATGCCAACGGTTAGCAACAAAGCGGAAAAAAGTAAAATAATCTTTTTCATGGTAGTGATTTTTAGTTGTTTATATCTTCTCACGAAAATACAATATGCAGATTTTTAAAAAGTTAAGAAAAACCTAAATAAAGAATATATTTTGAGGTTTTACATGCTTAGTGAAGATTCGTGTATTTTGTTTAGCATCCAGTTAATGCAAACTTATCACTTTCGTAATTTTCCAGTCATTATCTATATGTTTCCACATAATAATAAATTTACTGGGGTGCGATGATGCATCTGGTTCTTGGTTGTTGTAAAACTTATGATAACCCATTTCAACAGCACCATAATCTTTTATAGGATAAACCTCAACGCTTCCCTTTATCAGTTCTCTTGTTACTTTTCCGCAAATATATTTTTCAGTGGCATCAATAATACCTTGTTTTGAAGTCATCAGCCCGCCTGTATCGTGGTAAAATTCAATGTCATCTGCATAAATAGCAGCTTGCTTTTCCAAATTGCAGTGGTTATAGGCGTCAAAAAAAAGTGCATCCATAGCGACAATGGTGTTATACAGTCCTTTGTCATCTGGCACATACGCTTTTGTTGATTTACACGACACAAAAGATAGTAGGGCTACCAAAAAAGAAAAAATTACGGTTGGTTTGTTCATGGGGTGCTTCGTTTTTTTTATAAGACAACTTAACCTAGCTTTTGTAACAGTTTTAAAAAGATTTTTTTTGGTATGGGTTGCAACTATGTGGTAGTGATGAAAATACGCCGCAATGAATTATATGTGGTGTAGTTTGTAATTTTTATATATAAAATTCTCGTTCATTTACTTTAATCGTGGTTAGTTCAACAGTATGTCCATCAAGGTCTTTAGTGTATAATGAATCAAAGTAATGATGGTCTTGAATATTAAATTCTAAATTCAATTCAACATATCGTTTTTTTGCTTTTTCAAAATTTTCATTTGTCACATTAAAAGCGAAATGGTCAATTTTCACATTCTTAGAAATTGGGTCAAGTTTAGTATCCGTTTTATTTGCTGGAAACAATGCGATTCCTGATTTTCCCGAAAGTAAAAAGACTGGAAAGTCTCCCCATTCGGGTAACTGATATCGTTTCAGTCCCAATACTTTTTCATACCATTTTGCAGATGCATCAATATCAACAACTCGAATAGCCACGTGGTCTAAAAATTCAATTTCTATTTTATGCTCTTTATCTGTCATTATTCAAATTACGCACAACGGTCTCAGCTAGGAGCATTTTGTCCCGCCTCATCAGCTTCTTTCTTCAATTCTATGTCGTCATTAACATCCACTTTGTCCTTCATTTGCATGGCGGGTTTAACTCTTCCTTGTTTTTGTTGCACTACATGCCATGCTTCATGAGGTAGATGTTTTTCCTGCCCAGAGGCTACATGTATATCTGTTCCTTGAGCATAGGCATGGGCTTGCAGCTGAGCAGGTTTAAAAAAATTTCGCTGAACGTTCACAGCATCTATCGACATCCCAGATAAGTTTTCAATTCCTGACTTCAAATTGTCCGGTAAGCCAGTTTTGTTGTTTTTTGGTTTCGTCAACTTTGATTGTTTTTTCATAGGTAGTAATTTTAAGGTGCGTCAACAGTCTGTGTATGATATCGTTGCGTGATTAAGCACCTAATTTAGTGAATAAAAACCGAATAGACACGAGAGCAGCGAACTGGCGCAGCAATTTTCGTAAGTAAGCTTGTACTAGCAATTACTTATAGCCATTTTTCTAAGCCGTTTTTCTTACTTTTTTATACATTAGGTATGAGTGTACAATAGGAATAATTGTAATCAAACCTGTTATTATCATAAATATCATAAAATTTAAACTTTTATCTAAAATCAAGCTAAAAACAACAATCAAAGTTCCACCAACAAACCAAATTTTTCCACCTAATTTATGCGTCGCTTTCCAAATGGTTTCATTTTCTAGTGTCCAAGGTGTTCTTATACCGATGAAATAGTTAGGTTTGATTGTTTTAAAATAATTTCCGAGAATTATGAATAAAACTCCAATTAATAAGACGATATAATTTGGGTTCGAAAAAGACTGATTTTTTGCTGTATATATAATAAATAATGCAAAAATTGACATAAAAGTTGTCAGCAAAAACTTTATAGCCTGAAGTTTTCCACCCATTTTATTTAATTTGTTTTTTGGGTCAATTTTAGGAACAACCAAAAATATTAGATATACGAATAGTGGTAAAATGAAAGGAATAATTATCATCTCTGACTTATCTCCGTATCTGTCAATTTCTCCTTTGATATTCCAATGCATTGGAACTTTGTTTGGTAGTTCATTCCATACATATACTAAATATATAAATGGCAATAGCACAATTGCCAAAATTGGAAGTTCTTTTTTAAAGTTCATAAGTCTATTTTTTTAGTGTTAGTACCCAGTTTAGCAAATCTTCCAAAATGCTTGTATTTAACGTGTATTCTACAAATTGACCTTTTTTCTCACTTGTAATTAGGTCAGCTTGTTTTAAAATATCCAGATGATGCGAAATACTTGGTTTAGATATATTAAATCGGTCTGCGATTTCGCCAGCATTCATATCCTTTTCTTTCAGAAGCTCTATTATCTGTCTTCGGGTTTCATCATTAAGTGCTTTAAAAAGTGAATTCATTTATTTAGTTATTTAGACAAATATCTAAATAATATTTTAAATAACCAAACGTGTTTAATTTTAGAATGGCATAGAATGGTTTTGTTGTTAGTAGTTTATACTCTTTTATAAAATGGAACAATGATTCCTTTTTCTAAATAATTCTTTAATCCATTCAGTAAAATAGCCCAACAAAATGATGATCTTTTGTAATGAGCATTACATTCTGTCCGCCCTATATGACAAAAATTTACCTGAACATTAGCTACATTTTGTTCCAGCTCAAAACCAAAAGAAGTGGAATCCCAATCCGAGTCAGATTTGGTCATCTTAATGTGGAAAGATCTCTCCTTTTCTGATTTAATAACTTTACCAAACCAATCATATTCTGATGTGAAGAAGAAGTTATAGACTTCACCTTCTCTTGGTTTTCCTTCACACCTAAGAGGCCACCAATTAACTACATGCTTTGGTTCAGTGATGGCATTATAAATTTTTTTTAATGGGGGCTTTAATCACCAATTCATGATAAATTGAGTATGTCATAGTTTATTGGTTTATTAAAGGATTTAGGTAGTGCTTTTTTAATTATTACCAACGTTTTCGTATATGAACTGTGGCATGTCTCGGCACGAACCTCTCCAGATAAAAATCGGCTTTGAGAAATCCGTAGATTTTAGTAAGTAGGCTTGCACTAGCAATTAATTTTATAGGGTGTTATGGGCAGTTTTATTTTTCTGATGCAATTTTTAATTCCATTAAATTTTTTTGAACGCCATTATCCAAGTTTTTTTGAAAATACCTTTTGAAAATCTTTGGGAGCATTCCTTGCAAACTCTCATCAACATAAACTGTTGTTTTCGCTCCTTCATCTTTAAAGAACCAATTATGAATTGCACTTGCACCAAAGGTTTTTCCTGTCCAACCAAATTTGATATTAGGTTCGACTGTGTGGATCTGAGATGTAAATGAAAGTCCACCAGCCTTCCATCTAAACTCAACCCCTTCCTTTAGTTCTTCTTTTAAATTCGATTCAGTAACTTCTGATTGCCAAGTAGGCCAGTCATTTATTTTTGTCAATATCTGCCAAACTTTTTCCGTTGGTGCGTTTATGACAATCGCAGAATGTGATTTCACAGGTGCTTCTTCATTAATTGGAATTTTCATTTCTTTAGGCTCATTTTTCGATGTCAATAGTATATTTGTCTAAAAGCCCTGAAATGCCCAAAATAGAAAATTTTGTTTTTTTAATTCGGTTGATTTCTGGGTCAATGGAATAGTTGTAAGAAGTCCGAAAGTCAGATTTTTCAAGTATTGTATGGTTAAAAACTGATTGTGTCAGATTACAGTTGTCAAATACAACACTTGTCAAGTCTGCTTCTGCAAAGTCGGTTTCCTGTAACTGCGAATTTTTGAAAATGGTCTTCTTAATTTTGGTCTTGTAAAACGAAGAATGGTTGAGTTGGCAGCTGTTAAACGAAAATGAAAGTCCAAACTCGTTGCAGTTATCAAATTGTAATCCCAACATTTTACAGTCCTTGAATTTTACATTTTGAAATGAAGTTTTATTTAGTTGGGCGTTACTTAAGTTACAGTCAATAAACTCACATTCAATAAACTTAACTTCAGATAAATTTGAATTTAAAAAATTACAGTTAAAGAATGTGCAATTTTCATAATCGTCTAATTTCAGAGGGATTTCTGAAAAATTATTTTGTTTAAATATTTGCTCTTCTATATATTCCATTTTGTAAGTTCAGCTTGCACCTACTGGTCTTGGCTATGGTTAGTTGTGTTGGCTAGAACTAAGTTAGTAAAAGAAAACGAACC
>JAGQYZ010000006.1:12746-16051 GCA_020435865.1 Aequorivita sp.
TATTGTGTATAGTTTTTTTATCCGACATTAACATTGAATAAATAACCAACTAGAGCGGTCAGTCCCATCGCGACAGTTCCCCAGAATGTAATTCGGATAATCGCTTTTCCAATACTAGAGCCACCTGTTTTGGCAGCTAATGCTCCTAATACTATTAGAAAAAATAGTGCAAAACCATAAAGTGAATATTCCATTGTATTTAAGGGAAGAAAGAGTGTTACTAAAAAAGGAAGTAATCCTCCAACGGTAAAGGCTGCACCTGAAGCAAATGCAGCTTGTATAGGTTTAGCCTGACTAATTTCATTAATTCCTAATTCGTCTCTAATATGTGCTCCAAGCGCATCGTGTTCGGTTAATTCTTTTGCTACCTTTATGGCAGTTTCTTTTTTCAGACCCCTTTTTTCATAAATCTCTGCAAGTCGTTGTAATTCGATTTCGGGCATTTCATTTAATTCTTGCTTTTCACGTTCGATGTCTGCCTTTTCAACATCTGTCTGTGAACTTACCGAAACATACTCTCCAGCTGCCATTGATAAAGCACCAGCAACTAATCCAGCTAATGTTGCCAAAATAACAGGTTCTCGCATATCACTGGCAGCAGCAACTCCAATCGCAATACTTGCAGTTGATAAAATTCCATCATTGGCTCCAAGGACAGCAGCTCTTAACCAATTACTTCGATGTATGTAATGATTATCTAAGTAATTGCCTAAATCGTCTATTTTTTCTGTCATCTATTCTGTTTGTTTAAATTACACACAACATGCGTATAAAAACTATACTAGTGTTTATTCCCATTATATGCTTTATTGTGTGTATTCAAATATAGCACAAAAACTCGCTATTTCCCCATCACCTCTTTTAGCAACTCCAGTTGTCCAGTCAGTATTTTGTTCTCTTCTTCCAGCTGGGCTATGCGCTGGGCTTGGGTAGTGTCCTCGGGCTTGTTTGTGGTGTAGGTTGGTGGCAGATTGGCGGCCAGGTCTGCAAAAAAGTTGTGCTGCACGGCCACGGAGATGTCCCAAAGCACGTTGCACTGCAAACTGCTACGGGTATCATATTTATGCACCGTTGGTTTTGCCCTATGAATGGCTCTGGCAAGGGCAGTCTTGTTAATTTTTCGTGTTTTGTAAAAAGTGGTAAGTATGTTCCCTATATGTGGGAGCGTTAATTTCTGTTGTGTTTTCATAATTGTTTCTTTTTAAATATAAATATGCTATAAAGTTAGTTTTTAACTAACCCCTGTTACTTTTTGACTTACCGCTGTTAGTTTTTAACTAACCTCTGTTATTTTTTGACTTACTATTGTTAGCTTTAGACTAACCTTAGTTAGCTTTAGGCTAACTGTAGTTGGTTTTAATAAGTACTGCCTTTTTTTTCTTGCATTTTTTTAAGAATACCCATCATGACGGTTTCGTTCAACTTTTCACGGATTTGGTTGTAGCTTTTAAAAAGTTATATAAATACAGTAAGCACGGTAGGAGCCGCAAACGGGGAGAGTTATAAAAATATAAAAATATCTTGAGAAAAGAAATGATGCTTCATCGTGTCTTTCATTTCGCAGTGCTACAAAAGGCAAAACAGCACCATTTTAAAATTGTTAATGTTTTGTTTAATCTTTTTTTAACTTACTGAAACAAGTTATTTTTAAATAAAAATTGTCATGTTGAAACTGCTCCAAAAATTATTTCGCAGAAAGGAAAATAAAAAAAATGCTAAAACCAAGATGTATAGGCTGTTGCGTATGAACAAGCAGCTTGCTTTCAAGCCAAACAGGTAAAAAAACTGCATGAAAATCTATACGCTGCACGCCAAGCAAAGCCTTCCCATTACTTTGGAAGAGGCTTGGCACTTTTTATCAAACCCTAAAAACCTAAAAGTAATAACACCCGACTATATGGGCTTCTACATTCAGTCAGGTTCAGACAGGCCTATGTTTGCAGGGCAGGTTATTGAATATATAGTCACCCCCATTCTGGGCATCAAGACCAAATGGGTTACCGAAATAACCCACGTTGTGGACAATGCCTATTTTGTGGACGAACAGCGTTTTGGGCCTTACGCGCTTTGGCACCACAAACATTTTATAAAGGAAATTGATGGCGGAGTGGAAATGGAGGACCTCCTTCATTACAAACTTCCTTTTGGTTTTCTCGGGCAGTTGGTGCATCCCTTTTTGGTAAAGCCAAAACTGGACGAAATCTTTGAATACCGAAAAAACAAGTTGGTTGAACTCTTCGGAACGTTTTAACAATGGTTGAAAATTGAAAGAAAAAGTAAACATTTTTTGGTTTAGAAGAGATCTGCGCTTGGACGATAACGTAGGTTTTTACAAAGCGCTCCATGGAAAATTTCCGGTGCTTCCCCTATTTATATTTGATACAGAAATACTGAATGAGCTTCCAAAAGACGACGCCCGCGTGACCTTTATTTTTGAAACCCTTCAAAAAATGCGCAATGAATTGCAGGAACACGGAAGCAGTATAGCACTCTACCATGGCAAACCAGAAGAGGTCTTCAAAAAAATACTTTCAGCATTTGAAGTTCAAAACATTATAACCAACCACGATTACGAACCCTATGCAAAAAAACGCGATACGCAGATTGAAAAGTTGCTTGCCGAAAAGGATATAGGTTTTTACACCTTTAAGGACCACGTAATTTTTGAAAAAGACGAAGTTGTAAAGGACGATGGCGACCCGTATATTGTGTACACGCCGTATATGAAAACCTGGAAGGAAAAATTTAAAAAGGAATATGACGAAAAGATTTATTACACCAATGTATTTTTAAAAAACCTCTATCAGCACGCACTGCTTCCAAATCTTTCACTTAGCGATATTGGTTTTAAAAAATCAAAAATCAAAATCCCCGACTTTGATGTTACCCCAACAACCATTCAGGAATATGAAAAGCGAAGAAATTTTCCTGCGGAAGATACTACCTCACATTTGGGGCCGCACCTTCGCTTTGGCACGGTAAGCATTCGGAAAATCATAAAAAAAGCTACTGCTGAAAATAATGAAGTGTTTTGGCAGGAACTTATTTGGCGCGAGTTTTTTATGCAAATCCTTTGGCACTTCCCAGAAACGTTACATAATGCCTTCAAAAGCAAATACGACCGCATTGCATGGCGCAACAACGAAGCGGAGTTTAAAAATTGGAAAGAAGGAAAAACGGGGTATCCCTTAGTGGATGCCGGAATGCGCCAACTGAATGAAACTGGCTATATGCACAACCGCGTGCGGATGGTTGTTGCCAGCTTTCTTTGCAAACATCTTTTGATAGATTGGCGCTGGGGCGAA
>JAGQYZ010000148.1 GCA_020435865.1 Aequorivita sp.
TCCAAATGGCAGCTTCCTTTGTTTTAATTACGTGCGGATTGCGATTGAAGACCCCTAGGTCCAATGCTAAAAACAAAATGATACATGCTATAAAAATTCCCCAGACAATCATTCATTACTATTTTGAACAAAAGTAAATGTAAACCACGTTTCGTTAAAATTTTAAACTGTTAATAATACCTTCGAAGTTCTTTTTCCTTTTTAAAAGTGTAAAACTAAAAAAATCCCTTGTGCAAGGGATTTTTTATTATTCATACAAGCAGCTATTACTTAACCAGGTTGAATATCTGCTCCTGGTTTTGGCTTAACCTTTGGTTTCGGTTTTGACTTAGCAGCCTGGGTTTTCTTCTTGGGCTTGTTGCCGTCATCTTTGGGCGGCATATCTGGTGGTGTTGGCATAATTGAAACATTTTAGTTATACAATTCTTAAAGATACGCATTTAATCGATACTTTTCAATTTATTGCAATTTATGATAGTATAAACTTTTTGAATTTGAGTAACTTAGCGGCACTAACCAAGTAGTATGAAGCTAAAGTCTTTTTTTAAGCAATGCAACGAAAAGGAAGTCTTTAAAATGTTGTCTATTTATGTGGTATCTGCATGGGTCATTTTGCAGGTGCTTTCCATAACTTGGCAACCTTTGGGCCTTCCGCAAAAATCCGTTACTTACCTTATTATTATCCTGCTTCTGTGTTTTCCGCTGTATATTTTCCTTCTTTGGAAATTTCGAATTGTTCCATTACAAAAAACCGAAGTAGAACTAGATGAAAAGGAAGAAAAGAAAAAAGCATCTTTTCGGAAAATGTATTTTTCAGCATTAGGTATAATTACTTCGCTTTGCGTTATAACCGTCTTTTTAATCGTCAACAAAAACTTTTCCTTAGAAAATAAAGAAATTCTTCCCAAAATAGTGAAGAGCGATAAAATAGCTGTTCTTAAATTCGGCAATAATACCGGCGATCCACAATATGATATTGTTAGTAAAATGGCATCAGACTGGATTATCCACGGAATAACCGAAAACCAAGTAGCGCAGGTAATTACGCAGGATTTGGTAGATGAATACAAAACCATTTTAAAAGGGAAAAAAATTGATGAAGACGAAAACACAATCATAAAAGAATACCTAAAGCCCAGCAAGATCATTTCAGGAAATTTTTATCTCAAAAACGGAAACCTTCTGTTTCAAGGCATGCTTGTGGACGGCAAAACCAACAAAACCGACATATCCTTTAAACCCACAGAGTGTGCTGCGGAAAACCCTTTGCAATGCATTGAAGACCTCAATGAATCTATAACAGGTTATTTCATTACGGCTGACAAGAAAAAACTAATGCTCCAGGAAAACCCTCCAAAATATGAAGCTTATAAGTTATTGCTTGAAGCCAAGTACAGCAATGATAACCAAGAATACATCAATCTTTTAAACAAAGCCATTGCGGCTGATTCTACTTATTTTGAGCCGAAGGTTTTACGTGTAGCCCATTATTATAACCAAAAGGAATTTAAAAAATCTGACTCCCTTCTTAAATTGATAAAGCCAGATTCCTATACCAACAAGCGCCAACTGAACCTTTTGAATATGTATGAAGCGCTATTAAAGGGTGATAACCGAGTTGCTTATAAGGCTATACTGAAGGAGTATGATATAGCACCTTTCGATTTAATAACCAATAGAACAGCAATGGTAATAGCACTGCAGTATGTAAATCGACCGGAAGATGTGGATGCAATCTACAAAACAGTATCAATGGATAGTATGAACCTCCAAAACTGTTCAAACTGTATTACGCGTATTTATGTGAAAGCGTACGCTGCTATTGAATTGGGCAACTACAGTACCGCAATTACTGCAATTGAGAATGCCCAAAACGAAACCGAAGCCAAGCTGTTAAATAGGCCATTGGTAATTGCTTACATACGCAGCGGAAAAGTTGAAGCATTAAACCAGTATTTCCGAAAATTAAATATTGTAGCGAGCCCAGCAGAGGCGGAAGTATTATACCTGCAAGCAGGAAAAGAATATTTATTGAAAGGCGATAAACAAAAAGCCAAAGAATATTTCAACAAAATAATAAATTCTGAGCCCGGAACTTTAGATAAAAATAATTTGGGCGATGCCTTGTTCTACAAGGAAGAATATGAAAAGGCAGCAAGGGTTTTTAGAGAAATTCACGATGTAGACCCCAAAGCTATTGATGTACTTGCCAAACTCGCTATTTGCAACGCAAAGCTTGGAAATAGGGAAGAAGCAGAAAAGAACATCGCTACTTTGGAAGGTTTGCGGGCAGATTATCAATTTGGGGAAGTGGATTATGCACTCGCACAATACTACGCAGCAACAGCCAACCAGCCTGAACTATACAAGCACCTTCTGAAAGCAGTTGCCCAAGGGCATCTGTACCACTGGAAATACTTTAAAAACGATCCCCAATTTATACATTATAATCAATCAAAAGAATTTAAAGAGGTACTGGATTTTTGGAAATAGCAATTTCTAACGATTAGCTACTTTTTACCATTCATTTTAAAATTGAAAAAATGGCAAAGCTAAAAAACGCACATGCATTGTTAATTGGGGTAGGCAGCGAAGACCTTCCGGAAACCGTTAACGATGCCAAGGCTTTATATAAGATATTAGGCGACAAGGAGCACGGGAGCTACTACAAGAAGAACATAAAGATACTCACAGGCAAGAAAGCGACGCGCAACGGCATTCTCAAAGCGTTTGATGATTTGCTTGAAAGCACCGATGAAGACTCCTCCGTTTTGCTCTATTATTCTGGGCACGGTGGTATGTATAGCGACAATACGTTTATAAAAGATGAAGCCAAGAAGAAACCCGAAGCAGAAAACCAAAAATACTTTCATCTATGCCCAAATGATTATGACCCTAAAAACTACAAAACCACGTGGATAAAGGCAGAAGAGATCAAGTATAAGATATCACAGCTAAAATCACGACGGCTTATTTTCTTTTTAGATTGTTGCCATGCTGCGGGAATGACTGCCGGCGTTTCAGGGCTTAGCGCCCAACAACCAAGGCATACCAATGCAGACGGCCTCGCACAAAATTTAGATGATGGCCGTGGTATGACCATTGTTTCTGCGTGTCGCGCAGAGCAGTTGAGTGTTATTTTGGAAGGTGATGAAAACAGTCTTTTTACCAAATGTATGATTGAAGTCTTACGGGGCGATAGCAAACGCGAAGCAGACGATCCCTTTGTACGCATTTTTGAAGTAGTTCAATATCTATTTAAGCAGGTGCCGGCGATATATCCGGATCAGAATCCGTATGCCAATCTTCAGATATTTGAGGATTTTGTGGTAAGTTTTGCTTCAAACTTGATTGATACTACTATCGATGACGATGAAATTGAAACTTTAACTAAAACTGATGAAATAGCTAAAAAAGAACCAGTTACAAAGTTTAGAGAAACTGAAAACTCCAATAGTGCTATACTCTTTGTGCACGGTTTTTCTGGAGAAGCAGAGAAGACCTTTGGAGAAGCGCCAAAACTACTTATGGAAAACGATGCGGTTGCGGGCTGGGATCTTTTTCCGTTGGGGTATAGTGGGAATGTAGTTCCGGAGATGGGCAAGAATATCTGGGCCTGTGCTAGTGATATTAAACGGAATTCAGACTTTTTGGTTACTTCCATAAAAAATAAGTTCAGCAAGTATAAAAGGATTGCAATAATGGCGCACGATTTAGGTGGTATTGTGGTGCAACAGGCGTTGTTGGAGCTTGCTAAGGAGGATTTAAACCGAATTAGCCATGTGTTGTTTTTTGGTACACCCAGTAACGGATTGCCAGAAATAGCACTAAAGAACTTTTTTACCTATGGCAATGACGAGAAGGAACTTAAAGCAGGAAGTCCCTATATGCGGAAGTTAAGGAGCCGCTGGAGTGCGGCTTTTCAGGATACGTACCCGTTTGCGTTTAAGAGTATTGCGGCCACAGCGGATGCTTATGTACCAATGAGTTCAAGTTTGGAGCCATTTCCTAAGGCATATCAGGAGGTTTTAGAGGGCGATCACTTTTCGATAGTGCATATTGCAGATGAAAATAATGACAGCTACCAATTGATTCTGAATACCTTATTGAACGAGAGTTTTTTAAATACTTTTTCGAATAAGGAAGAAGTAAATATTGCGATGGGAGAATATACTGCTGTTATAAATACATTGCTCCCCAACTTGTCAGCGCTTGACAGTAAAGGGCTGGAGCGATTGATCTATGCGCTGGAAGGCGCGGGCAGAGAGGAAGCGGCAATGAAAATAGTGGCAGAGCACCCCTTAGCCAAAGGCAATTCCAAGTTGTTGGGGATTATGGGGGAACGCTATAAAAGGCAGTATTTGAACACTTTTGTTGCGGAAGATCTAAAAATGGCTTTTAAACACTATAGCGATGCGTTAAAAATCTCTGAAACCAAGCATGATACCAATCAGTTGTATTTTAACGCTATAAACTTGGCTTTTTTAAGCTTGCTGCAAGACGACAAGGCGGCAATGGCTACTTATGCAACACAAGCATACGAAGCCGCCATGAAAGATCCATTTCCGAGTATGTGGAAGTTAGCAACGCTTGGCGAAGCATTTCTGTATCGAGGAGACTTTGATAGTGCTAAGGAAAATTATGCAAAAGCTGCAGCAATGGCTGGCCTGCGCGAAAAGATTTCCATATACACCAATGCGTACAATGCATACATAAGCTTGATGCAAACTGATAATCCAGAGGATCCTTTTATTAAATTCTTAAAGCTTCATTTTTTGACGTAGCTATAGCTATCGAAAACAGTAGTGGGCTCTTTTGCTACAAACTTAGCAGCAGTTATTATCAC
>JAGQYZ010000149.1 GCA_020435865.1 Aequorivita sp.
CTCGCCGTAGAAACTATGGCAATTGTATCGCCTTTTTGAACAAATAGAGGTGTGATCATAAAATCTAATTGAAAATTTTAAAGTACTAAAAATTTCACTTTTGAATTAAATTATAAAGGATTACTGACAAAAGATAAATAATCTGCATATTTAGAACAACAAAAATAGCGCCTTCAGTGTTATATATCTTTCCATCAATACATCTAATTTACTCTCTATGTCCTGCAAGTTAAAATATTTTAAACATGATTGGTTATACCCCCATACCAATTATAGCTGTTACTTAACCAAATGAAATATGATCAAAACATTATTTCATTTTTATAAGGATATTCACTCGTAGTTTTAACATTTATAAAATGTTAAAAATCAAAATTTTGTGTTAAAATATTCGTTGAAAGGCATATTTATCGGATTAAATACATACATTTAGCGCCAAATCTAACGTAAACTAAATAAAATGGAAACAATTGCTAACCCCACTTGCAATAGTTCTACACTAGCTCCTTATGAGCCATCTTCCCAAAATCCCTGGGATACACATAAAGTAAAACATGTGTATCGCCGGCTTGGTTTTGGTGCTTCACAAGATGATGTGGATGCTGCTCTTTCATTGAACCCAGGACAATTTATCGATTCGCTTGTAGATACTGCACACAATATGCCGCCAACTCCGGCACCTTATTGGGGCTATTATTCTACTAATGATTTCCCAGATTATGAGAACCAAAACTTCGAATTTTTTGACCAATGGCGGTTACGGACTACCAATGATCTTCTGGAAGAAAATCTTCGTGGTAGACTTTCATTTTTTTGGATGAACCATTTTGTAACCCGTTTTGGGATATATTTTCATGCACCCTATGCATATCAGTATTACCATTTACTGCAAGTCCATGCCTTGGGAAATTTTAAGGAATTTACTCGGGCGGTAGGGATAACCCCGGCCATGTTAATTTTTCTAAATGGTTTTGAAAATACAAACGACAGCCCTAATGAAAACTATGCGAGAGAGTTGTATGAACTTTTTACCCTTGGTGAAGGCAATGGGTATACTCAAAATGATATTACGGAAACCGCTAGGGCATTAACGGGCTATAATGAGTGGGACGAGGAAAATGGGGCCATTTATTTTGACTCAGGATCTTTTGATGATGGCATAAAAACCATTTTTGGTCATACTGGAAATTGGGGCTATGATGATGTTATAAACATCCTGTTTCAGGAGAAGGGTTCAGAAATTGCATATTATATATGTGAAAAGCTATATAAATTTTTCGTAAGCCCAGCTACGGACAACATTGGACAAACTATTATCCAAGAATTAGCTCAAACGTTAATCAATAATAATTTTGAGATGGTTCCGATGCTGAAAAAGCTTTTCAAGAGCGAACATTTTTTTGATGAGCACTCTGTTGGTGTTGTAATTAAAAGTCCTTTTGATGTAGTATTAAATTTTTTGAAAGAATCAGATTTTTATTACAATGATGACATTCTCAATGCTTTAATTTATTATACGGGGCTAGTAGGACAGGAAATTTATGATCCCGTGGATGTAGCAGGTTGGCAGCGTGATGAAACTTGGATAAATGCCTCAACACTTATCGGCCGTTGGGCACTTATAGATGAGTTTATAGACTATCTGGACCAAAATGGTTACGACAGTATATTTGTGGACTTGGCTAAAGCACTTACAAACAATAGTAAGGACCCATACTTTATTACCAAAACGCTTGTAGATCATTTTATGTGTAAAGAATTATACACTCTTACAGATTATGACATTGCAACAGACATTTTTAAATGGGAAGTGCCACAGAATTACTATGATCAGGGTATCTGGGATTTAGATTTCAATTCTGCCCCCTATCAAGTTTCAATTCTATTGAAACATATTGCAAGAATGCCCGAATTTCAACTTAAATAAGCAGCAACATGTGTAAAAATCATACTATCCCCGAAAAAATTACGTCAAAAGACGAAAAAAGTATTCACGATAAAGAACATTCAACCTGGAACAGGCGTTCTTTTATTCAGGCTTTGGGCTTAGCTGGTGCCGGTGGCATCATGCTTGGTCATGCTTCTGTTACTGCTTCCAAACCATCACCACTTTCGGTAGCTTTGGCAGCAAGTGAGAACGAGAATATTCTGGTCATTATTCGTTTAAAAGGAGGAAATGATGGGCTTAACACCATAGTCCCTATTTATGACTATGCTACCTATGCCAATTTGCGCCCTACTATTCGCCATCAACAGAACAATTTGATAAATTTGAATGCAGATTTTGCAATTCCTGATTATATGGGTGGTCTTGAGTCTGTTTGGGGCGATGGGAAAATGAAGGTAATCCACGGGGTTGGCTATCCTCAACAAAACCTGTCCCATTTTCGTTCGGCAGCAATCTGGGCCTCTGCCGACGATGTGAATGTAGAAAATACTGGATGGTGGGGTCGTTATTATGAAGATCTGTATCCAGATTATTTAGTAAACCCACCAGAAGTTCCACCGGCAGTACAAATAGGAAGTATTGGAGATCTTATTTTTGAAGGTAATGATAGTAACTATGCCTTTTCTGTTGCCAATGCCGACCAATTGGCAAATGTGGCACAAAATGGTGTACAGCATAATGTAACCGATTTACCAGATTGTGTTTACGGAGATAAACTATTGTTTATGCGTGCCACAACAAACACAACAATTAGGTATTCTTCTGTAATAAATGATGCCTATTCATCCTCAAGCAATAGTTCTTCTTACAGTAATGAAGACCTTGCAAGACAATTGGCCCTCGTTGCCCGATTGATTAAAGGAAATCTAGGCACTAAGGTATATATGGTTACTTTGGATGGTTTTGATACACACGCGAATCAAATAGATGACCAACGCTCTTTGCTGGAAGACCTTTCAGATTCCATCAAAGATTTTTATGATGACCTTGCAGCTACTGGAATGGACGACAAAGTTTTGACCATGACTATTTCAGAATTTGGACGCAGACCCTATGAAAATGGATCTAGCGGTACTGACCACGGAGCAGCTTCACCAGTAATGTTATTTGGTGCGGGACTGGATGGAAATGGATTTGTAGGTACTCATCCGAGCCTTACTGAATGGGATTCTGATGATAATTTAATACCTACAACTGATTTTCGGGATGTATATTCTACTGTTTTAACCGAGTGGTTCTGTTTGGATCCTTCTGTTGTAAGTTCTATTTTACTAAACCAGAACTACCAAACTTTGGATATGGGAATCACTTGCCAATCTCTGTCGACTACTAATTTTAACGACACTACTCACTTTGTACATATACCATATTACCAAAACAACCGTACCTTTATTGAAATAAATATGCCCAATACAGCAAATGTAGATATTAGGCTATACGATATAATGGGAAGGGAAGTAGGCTCGCTGGAAAACAAAATATTGTATCCAGGAAAGCACACTATAGATGTTAAGGAAAAAATCAAGACACGACTTTCTTATGGACAATATATTTACCGTATTTCAACTGGAGGGCAATTTTATAGTAAATCCATACAGATTAGGTAACATTTATTAAAACTATCTATTGAAAAACTTCCCGAATTATCGGGAAGTTTTTTTATTTTATAATTTTCGCGTAAAGGGCGATTCAAAATCATAAACAACAAAAGGAATGTAAAACAGGGCACTGGTTTCCGAGGATAAAATACCTATTTTTGTGCTTGCTAAATTAATTAGCGAAGGATTTAAAAGATAGCCATGGATCAAGACCCAAAACGTTTTACCATTACTGCAGCTTTACCCTACACAAACGGCCCCGTTCACATTGGCCATTTGGCGGGAGTTTATGTGCCTGCGGATATTTATGCACGTTACCAACGACTTCAAAACAACGATGTTGCCTTTATCTGCGGAAGCGATGAACATGGCGTTGCCATTACGTTAAAGGCAAAAAAGGAAGGCATTACGCCACAGGAAGTGGTTGATAAATACCACACAATTATCAAAAAAAGTTTTGCTGATTTCGGAGTTTCTTTTGATAATTATTCGCGTACTTCAGCTGAAATTCACCATAAAACTGCTTCTGAATTTTTCAAAAAAATGTATGATGCGGGTCAATTTATAGAAGAAGTAACCGAGCAATTATTTGATGAAGAAGCAAATCAGTTTTTGGCAGACCGTTTTGTAGTGGGAACTTGCCCAAAATGTGGTTTTGAAGAAAGCTACGGCGACCAATGCGAAAACTGCGGAACTAGCCATAATGCTACCGATTTGATAAATCCGAGAAGCGTAATTTCTGGCAACAAGCCAGTTTTAAGAGAAACTAAACACTGGTTCTTACCTTTGGATCGTTACGAAGATTTTTTGAGGGAATGGATTCTCGTTGACCATAAAAAAGATTGGAAAACCAATGTAGTCGGACAATGCAAAAGCTGGATTGATGATGGTTTGCGCCCGCGTGCCGTGACCCGGGATCTCGATTGGGGAATTCCCGTTCCCGTAAAAGGCGCGGAAGGAAAAGTGCTTTACGTTTGGTTTGATGCACCCATCGGTTATATTTCTTCAACCAAGGAATGGGCGGAACGTGAAGGGAAAAATTGGGAAGACTATTGGAAGGACGAAAACACCAAACTTCTTCATTTTATTGGGAAAGACAACATTGTTTTCCATTGTATTATTTTTCCGGCGATGCTGAAAGCGGAAGGAAGTTATATACTTCCAAATAACGTTCCCGCCAACGAATTTTTAAATCTTGAAGGCAATAAAATATCGACCAGTAAAAATTGGGCGGTTTGGTTGCACGAATATTTGGAGGATTTTCCAAACCAGCAGGACGTTTTGCGATATGCTTTAACTGCAAATGCTCCGGAAACAAAGGATAACGATTTTACCTGGGCCGATTTTCAAGCTAGAAACAATAATGAATTGGTTGCCATTTTCGGAAATTTTATAAACCGAGTGATGGTTTTGACCGATAAATATTACGAAGGAATTGTACCGAAACCAGCAACTTTTTCAGAAATTGACGA
>JAGQYZ010000150.1:0-6299 GCA_020435865.1 Aequorivita sp.
CATTTTTTATGGTATTAAAACAATGTGGGCAAGTGGTAACTATTTTTTTTATTTCATAACCGTTCAGCACCTCAATATTCGCCATAGCCTGCATTTGGAACAGAAATTCATTTCCAGCTCTTTTTGCAGGATCACCAGTGCAACTTTCCTCGGTTCCTAAAACAGCGAAATCTATATTTGCTTTGTTAAGTAGCTTAACGAAGGCTTTGGTTATTTTTTTTGCACGGTCGTCAAAACTCCCAGCGCAGCCAACCCAAAACAGTACTTCCGGTTGCTTGCCTTGGGCCATATATTCGGCCATTGTTGGGACTTTTATTTGTTCAGTCATTTCTTAAAGTTTCTATTTTCAACCCTTCGACTGCGCTCAGGGTGATAATTAATATTAATCTTCAAACACTTCAATGGTCACTTCTTTCTCTACCAAATCTGTAAATCTACCTTTATATCGCGTAGCTCTCACTAAATGGTTATCCACCCAATGATAGTTACCACCGCGAGGTTTTCCCATCAACATACTGTGGTATTTAAAACCGTGCTTTTTAAGCCAAGTTTCGGTTACTTCGCGATGGGCTTCGGTTCGGGAGGTAAAAAAACAGATGACGTTCCCTTCATCATACCACTTGTTCAAGGTTTTTAAAGCATCTGGAAATGGTTTACAGGTTGCCATTCGTTCGGGTTCCTCATTTGGAATATCATCGGTAATTGTTCCGTCAATGTCTATCAAGTAATTTTTTATCCCTTCGGGAAGAATTGGGCTAACGTGTTCACCCTTTTCTACTTTCTCGTGCAGCATTTTTTCTACTTCCTCTTTCTTCATTATTATTTCTTTTCAATTCAAAATACAATCAATTTTCATTCTTCCAATTCAATCGATCCATTTGGTTGTATGGCCAAGGTGCGCCGTTGTTTTCAATATTTGTCATCGCAACATTCAACTCTGTTGGAGCTGCCGATTGTTCCATTACCAAGTATTGGCGCATATCCATAATAATGCTCAATGGGTCAATACTTACGGGACAAGCCTCTACACAGGCGTTACAAGTGGTGCAGGCCCAAAGTTCTTCCCTTGTAATATAATCGTCCAACAATTGTTTTCCGTCGGGTTTAAATTCACCTTTATTAGCATCTATATTTTTACCAACTTCTTCCAATCTGTCACGTGTATCCATCATAATTTTACGAGGTGACAATTTTTTCCCTGTTTGATTTGCAGGACATTCGCTGGTACAACGTCCACATTCTGTACAGGTATAAGCGTTAAGAAGGTTGACCCAACTTAAATCTTGTACATCGCTTGCTCCAAATTTTGCAGGTGCTTCGGTACTTTCTGGTTGAGCGGCAAACGGATCGACATTAGGATCCATCATCATTTTAACTTCATTAGTCACCGATTCTAAATTATTGAATTGTCCTTTTGGTGTTAATTTGCCATAAAAAGTGTTTGGAAATGCTAATAAAATATGTAAATGCTTAGAAAAATATAAGTAGTTTAGAAATATTAAAATTCCTAAAATATGCAACCACCAAGCGCTTTGTTCTATAACATGAATCGTGTTTTCTGAAAAATTATTAAATAATGGTTTAATTAATTGACTGACAATATTTCCAGAATTAAGACTTTGAAAATGGCTATCTGTTGCATTCATCACTAAAAACAAAGTCATCAAAATCATTTCAAAATACAGAATAAAATTACCATCATTTTTTGGCCAACCTTTCATTTCTGGCTTCCAAAAGCGCTGTAGTCTCTGAACATTTCGTCGTGTCCAAAAAAGAATAACACCTATCAAAACCAATAGTGCCAGTATTTCAAAAGAGGCAATTAAAAAGTTGTACAATCCTGCGGGAAGTACTTTTGAAAAAATTCGGTGTGTGCCAAAAATACCATCTATGATAATTTCAAGAACTTCAATATTGATGATTACGAACCCAATATAAACAAACAAGTGCAGCAATCCCGGAATGGGCCTCACCACCATTTTTGATTGCCCCAAAGCAATTCTGAAAACGTTGCTCCAACGTTGGCTTTTATGATCAGAAGCGTCCACGTCATGCCCCAACTTGATGTTGCGGATTACTTTACGGATATTTTGCGTAAAATAACCTATACCCGCTATTAGGGCGATGCTGAAGAGTATGTTCGGAATGTATTGCATGGTTTATTCGTCTGGGTTGTCAGGCTTTACGTATTCTTTCTGCTTTTTTCCAAATACAGAAATGTTGACGTATCTTTTTGGGTTCAGTTTTACATCTTGCAGCAGCTGCTCAAGCTGCCGTGAGGCACCTTCCAAGTTTTCGTAAAGCTTCTCGTCTTTTAAAAGTTTTCCAATAGAACCATCCCCATTCTCCACTCCAGCTACAATTTTATCCATATTGTCAACTACATCTTGCAAATCATTAACCAATTTTCCAGTTTCCAATTTAGCTAAGGAATCTGTCAGTCTAGAAAGATTGTCTGCTGTTTTATCCAGATTTGTAAATGTATTGTCCAGTTTTCCGGTATTGTTTGAAAGAATTTGATTTAAGTTTTCAGAAACCCCAGAAAAAGAATTTAATGTATTATTTAGGTTTTCGATGGCTTCTTTTAGGTTTTTTTGAGTCTCTTTATCAACGATTGCATTTATACTCAATAAAAGTGTATCTACTGTTGCTAAGGTATTATTTACCTTTTTTTCCAAAGGACCAAGTGCTTTTGAAACGGCAGTCAACATACCATCTTCCACATCGCCACGAAGGGTGTCACCACTTTTGGCAATGTTTTTTGCATCATACTCTGGGAAAATCCCCAAGTTTTTTCCGCCAAGAAGACCAGAGCTATAAATTCTAACAATACTGTTTCTTGAAAAGTCGAATTCTTTTTCTATAGTAAATTTAACAACCAACCCCCCTTTTGAATTGGCGAAGGTTATATCCTGAACTTTACCCACGGTAAGTCCATTGATAGTCACAGGTGCCGCTTGGGCCAAACCTTCCACGTTGTCGTATTTTACGTAGAATTCACGATTTTTGTCTAACAGATTTGTGCCTTGTAAAAAACTGTACCCAAATATTAATAATAGTATGGCGCCAATGGCAAGAATTCCAGTTTTAACTTCTTTAGTTAGTCTCAAGAGTGTGATTTTAGATTTTGAACAAATTTAAATGATAAATATAAAGAAAGCACGCTAATTGGCTTTCGATTTTAACACTTCTGATACATTCATTTTTTTTCCTTTTTTGAAGGCAACAATATAGGCAGATGGAAACCCTTTTTGCTGAACAAAGGTTTTCATCACCTGAATTTTGTTGTAATCAGCAGTTTCTCCATAGTAATATTTAAACAGGCCATCTTCTTTCTCACGAGCTACATCTTTAAGACCTTTAAAATTAGTAGGTTTTGGTTCCAACTTTCGTTTACTTGCTGCCAATTGAACTCTAAAGGTTACGCCTTCATAAATATCTTCTTTGGTTGTTTCAATTGCCTTTTCAACTTCTAGTTCCTTTACTTCAGGATCTTTAATTTTTTCGTTTGCAGCGGAAAGGCTATTTATATAAGCTTTAATGGCATTAGTTATTTCACGTGCCATATCGGTCTGCCCTTTTGCAGAATTTAGATAAGCGCCTTCAGTTTTGTTTGTAAGGAATCCTGTTTCAATCAAAACGCTAGGCATATAGGTGTTATGAAGCACCCAAAAACCAGCCTGCTTTACGCTGCGGTCGTTTTGTTTCAAATTGTTTACTATATTATTTTGAACTAAACTTGCCAAAAGAATACTTTGATCTAAGTATTCTTCCTGCATCAAAACCATTCCTATTAATGATTCTGGAGCATTTGGGTCAAAACCACCATATTTTTCTTTATAGTTGTCCTCTAAGTAGATCACTTCGTTTTCTTTTTTTGCGACCTCAAAGTTTGCTTGGCTTTTGTGCAAACCCAACACAAAGGTTTCAGTTCCATGAGCTTGGCTTTTATGAGCGTTACAATGCACAGAGACAAAAAGATCAGCATCTGCCCTATTGGCTATTGCAGCACGTTCACGCAGCTCAATAAAGACGTTGGTTTTTCGAGTATATATAACTTTTACATTGGGAAGTTTTTCAAGCTCAGCACCAATTTTTAAAACAATGTTCAGTGCAATTTCAGATTCCTTATAGCCATTGCCAATATTTCCTGTGTCATGTCCACCGTGTCCTGCATCCAAAACCACTACAAATGGCTTAATTGGGTTTTCAACTGCAGAAACAGAAAATGAAAAAAGAGAAAGACTTAGTATTAATACGAAAGAAGGAAAAATTTTCGTTTTCATATACCTGTTAACGATTAATAAAAATTGATATTTTAAAAATTTCATTTAAAAAAACGTACCCGAAAAAATATGTTTATTTTTGAGCGTTTCAAATACTGAGCCAAAACTACAAAATAATAGCATCAGCACATTGCAAACCAACAGGCATTACTTAACAATCTTCTTAACATTCCTGCTTCTTTGCAGTTCAGTTTTGCATGCGCAGGACATTCCGCCGAAAAACGAAGCTAACATCCCTAAAACCAACAAAGAAGATACCATTTCATTAAACCTAAAGCCACTTGTTGATGAAATAAACGAAAGCGTCCAAGACACTGTAAAGACCGATTCCATAAAGCCTCCAAAAGAAACCTTGACCAATGTGGTGGATTATTATGGTGAAGACTACGTACTGCTCAATAGAAAGGAGAACAAAGTCTATATGTATAACAAAGCGTATATCATATATGAAGATATGCGCATAGATGCAGGCCTTATAATTCTAGATTACAACAAAAACGAAGTATATGCCAAGGGAATAGACAGTGCAGGGGTTTACAGCCAGCGACCTGTTTTTGTGCAAGGAACCAATAGGGTTGAGCCAGATTCCATTCGGTATAATTTTGATACTGAAAAAGCGCTGGTTTTTAATAGCCGAACCGAGCAAAATGGGTTTAGGGTGATTTCTGAAGTCACTAAAAAAGTAAACGATTCTGTGGTTTATCTTCGGAATGTAAAGTTTACTACTTCAAAAAATATTGACGATCCAGAGTATTATTTCTACACACGAAAAGCAAAGTTTGTTCCAAAGAAAAAAATTGTAACAGGCCTGACCAATATGTACATTGCAGATGTACCAACGCCCATTGGCCTGCCCTTTGCTTACTTTCCGCTGACGGAAGATCGTACTTCTGGTTTTATTATTCCTTCCTTTGGTGAGAATAATAGCCGTGGTTTCTTTTTTCAAAACGGTGGTTATTACTTCGCCATCAATGATTATCTTGATTTTAGTTTGCTGGGCGATTATTACACAAACGGAAGTTATGCGCTTCGTGCCGAATCAGCTTATGTGATGAAATATAAATTTCGTGGAAATTTCAGTGCACGGTATGAATATCTTGTTCAGGAAGAACGTGGTTTCCCTAATTTTCAGGAAAGCGCCATCTATAACATTCGGTGGACGCACACACAGGACACAAAGAGCAATCCAAGCTCTCGTTTTTCAGCTTCAGTGAACTTGGGGAGCAGTAAATATTTTAATCAGTCCATAAACCAAACCAACAACGCCAGTGCCTTGGTGAACACGCTCAGTTCCTCTATTTCATACTCAAAAAGTTTTGAAGGCGACCCGCAGGTAAATCTTTCTGTGGCGGCCACACATTCGCAAAACACCAATACACAACAAATTTCCATGTCGTTACCAAACCTGAACGCCAGTGTTTCAAGAATATACCCATTCGCTCCAAAGGATGGCGCCAAAAAAGGAATCATTCAAAATATAAACTTCCAGTATGATCTTTCTGCTGAAAACCGAATCCAGACCACCGATTCACTTTTCTTTAAACCAGAAATGTTTAACAGTGCACAGATTGGGGCGCAACATAATATTCCCCTTACTACAAACTTTAAAATACTTAAATACCTAAGTGCTTCTGCAGGAACCAACTACCGGGAAACTTGGGTGTTGAAAAGCACGCGCAAGCGCTATGACGAAACTGCGAACGACGGTTTGGGCGGTATTGTTCAAGACACGGTTAATGGTTTTGAAAGTTACCGAACCTATAACTTTACAACCAGCCTGGGAACCACGCTATATGGACTTTTTAACTTTGGTACAGATAAAAAAATACAGGCCATCCGCCACGTTGTGCGCCCTTCCATTGGGTATAACATAAATCCAGCTTTTGATAGGTATTATGACGAATTCCTTGTGCCTGAAACGGCAAATGAGGCTGCACACGTTGAGCAATATTCCCGTTTTGAAAACACGCTTTACGGTCCGCCCAGTAAAGTATATTCAAGTAGTATAGGCCT
>JAGQYZ010000150.1:6367-12426 GCA_020435865.1 Aequorivita sp.
TGCTGAACAACTTAAATTTTTCAACCGCATATAATCTTGCGGGTGATTCATTAAATTGGAGCCCTTTGCAATTTACTGGAAGTATTCCAATCATTAAAAAGTTAGATTTCAATTTCAGTGGCACGCTGGACCCGTATGCTTTGGACAACAACAATACCAAAATTGATGTGTTCAATATTAACAACGGCGGAAGTCTTTTTAGACTTACCAATGCCAATGTGAGCATCAATTATTCCTTTAGCAGTAAAGATTTTGAATCAAAAGCCAGTGATACAGGTGATGACAACGATACCTTCCGAAATGGTGGCCGACCTGATGATCTTTTTGGGGAAGCCTCCAATATTTATGACGGGCAGATTTATAACAATAAAAAAGCAGATGACGCTTCCAAAACCAATATAACTTGGTACAATTACAGCATTCCGTGGGATGTGCGTTTTGCTTACACCATTACTTACGGCAACGCACAACGGCAAAATGAAATATCCAGCCAATCGTTCATGATGAGTACCAATATGGAACTGGCGCCCCGCTGGACCGTTGGTGTTTCGTCTGGTTATGATTTTAAGAACAAAGGTGTTACCCTAACGCAGTTCCGCTTCCAGCGCGATTTGGAAAGCTGGCAAATGAGTTTTAACTGGACACCCATAGGCAGCATCAATACGGCTTGGTATTTCTTTATAGGTATAAAATCTTCCGTGCTTAGTGATATTAAGTATGATAAGCGCAGGGAGAGCGACAAGCGTTTATAATGTTGATGGTTGAAGGTAAAAAACACAAACTCACTATAAAATGAAAAAAATAATCACCACCTCTAATGCCCCTGCCCCTATTGGCCCATATAACCAAGCGGTTCTTAATGGCAGTATGCTCTACACTTCTGGGCAGATAGCCATAGACCCAAAAACAGGCAACTTGGTAACTGACAATATTAAAACCGAAACTAAACTAGTGATGGAAAACCTAAAAGCCATCCTTACCGAAGCGGGAATGACGTTTGAAAACGTATTGAAAACCACCATCTTTATTAGCGATATGCACAATTTTGCAGCCATCAATGAGGTATATGCAACCTATTTTAACGAAGCAACTGCCCCAGCTCGTGAAACGGTAGAGGTTGCAAACTTGCCAAAGTTTGTAAATGTTGAAATTTCTGTGGTTGCTTCGCTTTGATACTATAAGCTATACGCTTTAGGTAGAAAATTGCCAATTGCTATCTGTTAATTACTAAATCAACAAGCCTGTTATTCTACCCTTCCGCGCTGCAGTATTGCTTCAAAAGTCTCTCCAGGACGATAGTGAATGGGCTTTCCCGGAGCATCAGCATATAAACGAAATCGTTTTGACTTTAATCTCACGGTGCTACCGTCAACAGCTTCCACGCGCAGAATAACAAAGCCAATCAAAGCTTTTTTTCTACTGTTTGAAGGTACACAGTCTACAATCTTTCCCGTAACAGTTGCACCTTTGCGAATAATCACCCTGTTGTCTGCAATTACATCTTCATTACAAGTGAGCCGAAATGTTTTTCCATCGCGCTCCTTTTCTTCAGAGCTTAAATCTTCCTGTAATGTTACAAGAATTGTTTTTCCTGCAGGAACATCTGCAGGGGGGTGAGAAACTTTGCGGCTTTCATCTGCTTTCTTTATAGGCTCACTTTGTTTGGATGTATTTATTGGTTTTTTTTCGGGTGGGTCTTTTTCAACCTTTTGTACGTTATTGATTTTTTCTTTCGGTTTCGTTTCTGTTTTTACCTCGGGTTTCTTAGCGATACGACGGTACATCTCACTTGGTGTTTCATCAAAATTTCCAGAAGTATTCTCTTCAACATCTTTTTGTGTCTGCTCCACAGGCTCTTCCCAGGCAATAGTAACAGGCTTTTCTGGTTTTTCTTTTATATTGCTGCTGTCAGACCCGCCGCTCCAAAGCAATAGAATTAGACACAACAACACAGAGGCACCAAGAATAAAATAGGGCCTATTGGTTTTAGTAACCGTTGGAATTTTAACATTTCCTCCAGTGGGAACTTTGAATTTACCCGAAATTGTTTTTGCACGGGACAAAATTTTACTAACAGAAATGATTTCATTCCCTTTTTGTGGTTCTGTGAAAACCTGTGACGCCCGAAGCACCTTAGTAAGTGTGGAATGATCTAGCAACGCACCGTCAAGACATTTCTCAATGGCATTTTTCATTTCCTTAGCAGATTGATATCTTTTCTTTGGATTGCGTTGCAGTGCTTTTAAAACGATTTTCTCAAGAGAATTTGGAACTGTGGGATTTTCTGGTATGATGGGTTCCGGTTGTTTTTCCAGCTTATCCTTCATTAATTGGTAATCCGTATCACTATGGAACGGTGTTATACCGCAAAGCATTTCATACAGAATATTGCCTACAGCATATACGTCTGTTCGCTCATCGCCTTCGTGGCCCTGAATTTGTTCTGGGGCCATATACTCTAGCGTACCTACTGATTTACCGTGGCTGGTTATACGTTGTGCATTGCGCATTCTGGCAATACCAAAGTCCATAATCTTTACTTCGCCATCTTCATTAATCATTACATTCGCAGGTTTTATATCGCGGTGAATGATTCCTTTACGGTGCGCATGGTATAACCCATCAAGCATTTGCACTGCTATGCTAGCCGCAAGCTGATGCGCAATTTTTTTATGGAAAAAAACCCATTCTTCCAGTGTTTTACCTTCCACGTATTCCATGACCATCCAATACGTATCTTCTTTTGGAATGAAGGAATAAAGGTGGGTAACGTTGGGGTGGTTTAGTTTTGCAAGGGCAAGTGCCTCTGCTTGAAAGCGTTCCCCTAAGCTCTCTTCTACTGAACCGGAATTTCGGTGAAGCTGTTTTATGGCAACCAATCTGTCCAGCATAGTGTCTTTTGCCAGATATACCGTTCCCATTCCGCCTTCGCCAAGTTTTCGAATAATTTCATATTGGCTTCCTAGTCCGTCCATTATAGTATGTTTTGTTCTTTTGTGATTGCAGGTTTTGATGTTTCTACTGCTGAAAAATCTATCAACAGCGCAGAGAAATTGTCAGATACATTGCGAGCCGTAGCTATAGTACTGAGACATTCCAAGACAAATTTAGGGTTTTGCATTAAAAGTAAGTTTTTGATGTCTTCCGCATGTAGCGCATCATACACACCGTCTGAGCAGAGAAACAAACGATCATCTTCTTGTATCTCCCATCCTTGGGACGGAACCTGTGGCTGTATTGTGGGCGTAGTGCCCAACGCCTGCAACAAGACATTTTTCATTGGATGATTCTCCAGTTCACTTTCCGTAATCTCACCACCTTCAAACATTTGGTTTACCAAGGTATGGTCTGTGCTCAATTGCGCCAGCATGCCATTCCGTAAAAGATAAACACGGCTATCACCAATGTGCCCGATATAGCAAACGTTCTGCTTTATAAGCACCATGCTTGCCGTCGTGCCCATTCCCTTTTGCGCTTCGTTTGATTTACCGGCTTCAACAATCTTTTGGTGGGCGTTCAAAAATGCTTTTTGAAGCAGTAGTTGTGGCGGGTGCTGTTTCCAGTTTTCCAAGCAGTAGTTAAGCAATAGATTGCAAGCCATTTCACTGGCCACTTCGCCTGCATTGTGCCCTCCCATTCCATCTGCTACTATTGCCAAAAGATTCTGCTTGTCATTTTCAGGATACGAAAAGGCTATTGAATCTTCGTTATGGTCACGTGCGGGCCCCGTTTCAGAAACGGCAAAGACTGCACAATGATTCTTTTTATTGCGGCGGTAATTCTTAGTAGCATCTGGTGCCACTTTTTTATTTTTTGAAAACAAAAAACGCATAGGTATAAGTATTATGGGTTAGGTGTGCAGCTACTGTCTTCCACCAGCATTGAAAAATAGCGCTGGTGGAATATATGACAGTACCCATCTAAAAAAACCGTAAGGTGAGAATAGATTTTTTACTTGATTACTTCTTGGCGTCCCATTAGCTCCATTACGTACTTAATTGGAACCGCAAAGCTTATGGAAGCACCTGGCTCCCATTTGCCAGCGCTGAACACACCCACTACGCGCCCTTTGTCGTCAAACATAGGCCCGCCGCTGTTGCCACCACCAGTAGAATTTATAGTAAGTTGGTAGTAATCGCCGAAGGTGCTTTTATAATCATCAATCTTGCTGTTTTTTTCGGTACCACGCACCATGCGCCCAACGTTTCCTGTGCTAACAGTGGGCACGGGAACACTTGTTATATTTGGGTTGGTGTTAAATACATCTTGCGAACGCTTTAATACAAGCTGTACGGGTGCTATACCGGGATAGCCCATAACAATTGTTTCATCACCGGGCTGAATTTCCTCATAACTGTCATAAAGTTCAACTTTTGGTAAAGACTCTGGCAAATCAATTTTGATCATTGCAACGTCATGTGTTGAGGAAATACGCACAATCTTCGCGGGCGTACGTTGTGAGTTATTGGCAAAGGTTACGTCAAGGTATGTATTCACACCTGTGTATTGCCTATCGTTGCCAGGCACCCATTCGCCAACCATGTCTTGTGAAACGGTTTTGTCCCAATTAGGTGCATACTGTCCATCCCTATTAAGTTCAACAAGCACACCGGGAAAAGCATATTTCTGAAAGTGAAAACTTGTAAGCCAGTTGGAAGCCACGTGTCTGTTGGTTGCTATAAAGCCCCGATCGTCCACAACAAAACCGCTGCCACTACCAGCACTCGCAATAAGATCTAGCTCTATGCCCTGTGAATTTCCAAGTGCCTTGAGGTAATCGCCCTTTGTTACTAACAATGGTACAATTGCGCCCTGCTCATTTTGGCTATAGGCAGCTTGGTATCCTATAATTTGTTTGTCCTTAATAACCGGATAATAAACATGATACATTTCCTCGCCAGATGCTGTGTTTGTTAGCTTCCAGGCCATCTCTATATAGACCACTTTTTCTTGGTTTGCCTTTGCTATTTCGGTTGGCGTGAAGGACGTTTTAGGGTCTGTTACATGAACAATTTCTTTTACTTTTTGATTTTTAAACAGTAAATACCCCCCCGTTGAAACCAACAGTAAAATGGCAAGTATGGTAATCACCAAGCCGGTTTTGCTTTTCTTTTCAGATTCGCGAATCATGTGTTGCATGGTGTTCTTGCCAATACCCTCTTTTGCAGGTGGGGTTTTCTCTGAAGTAACCTTTGGCAAATCTGTAGCCGTGTGCATCTTTGTTTCTTTCGCTAGGATTGGATCAATAACGCGGGTTTTTTTAATGTGAGACTGTGGGCGCGGATCTAGGTCAAATTCAAAAGAAGGCCCCTCTTTGCCAAGTTTTACAATGTCTCCGGCAAAAAGCTCGGTCTTACCAGAGGTACGCACGTCATTTACAAATGTTCCGTTCTTGCTCTGGCTGTCTGAAACAAAGAAACGCTCCGGTTTATCAGTATCATGACTAATGCGGCAATGATCGCGGCTGATGGTATCCTCCTTTACAGGATCAAAACTTACGTCGTTATCAGACCCACGACCTATTCTAATTTCGGGATTGCTTGCAACGGAAAACTTTTCCACTTGCCCCTTTTTTGAGCCAGCTATGTGGCGAATCAATAGGGAAATGTTTTGCTCATTCATTCTGTTTGTTTTTTAGATGGTTAAAAAAAAAATTTAAAGCTGGTAGCAATGTTTGTAAAAAATAACACTGTACAACCCTATATCGGAGGAAGGTTAAAAATGTCATCAATTAAATTGATTTTTAAAAAAAATAGGCTTTACGCCTTTGGTGCAAGATTGAAAGTTGCGGGTTGGGGATTGTTGGTTTTTTTGCACCAAAACCCCCTTATTAGCATTTTGTTTTCAGCACAGGCAGCGAAGAGGCCCGCGCGGGCTATGAACTGATGCGCGAGCGCTTTGTTGGGCAGGGAGGTAGCAGGCCTACCGATGGCGAAGAGACCACTTCCTAAACTGCAAGGAGTGGAAAAAAGAAACGGTTCTTTGGGAACCGTTTTTTTAGCAGCCAGTTTTCGGCAAAATCAGAGTCAAAAAGTCAATAAAAGGTACAATTAGACTAA
>JAGQYZ010000150.1:12468-13128 GCA_020435865.1 Aequorivita sp.
AAAAAAGCAATTAAACTGACAAATAGACTAATTAAGTTGACTATTAGACTAATAGCTTTTGCTTTTAGACTAATAATATTGACTGACTAACTAATAAAACATACAGTCTAACTAATAAAATTGATTGTTAGACTCATAAAACTGATCGTTTGACTAATAAAATCTAGCATTATGGCAAAAAGTAAGTTTAAATCACAGAAAAATAGCCCCCACATTGGGGAGATGCTTTCAGAGCGCATCAAGAAAAGACGCATCTCAAAAGCGGCAGTATCGCGTGCTATGCAACGGGCACCCGAAACGGTGCATCGGTTTACCAAACGCCACTCCTTACAGACTGAAATTTTATGGCAACTGTGTACCGTAATGAAGCACAACTTTTTTGCAGACCTCGCCGCCCAGCTACCGGCAGCCTTTACCACCAACGCCCCAGACCCAACCGCGCCCTTGCAGGAGCGCATTGCCGCACTGGAGGAGGAGAATAAAGTGTTGACAACTAAGGTGGAAACGCTTATGGCGGTGGTGGGAAAAGGGTAAAGTTGTATATTAGCAGCGCCATGCGAAGTTAAAGCGCATGATTTTATAAACGTTACAAACGCTTACAAATGTTTACATTTGAAAGGTGCGTTTATACACATGTTAGGTCAAATTCAGCTGAAGCTG
>JAGQYZ010000151.1 GCA_020435865.1 Aequorivita sp.
CTTTCATTTTCTTTTTTCTTTTAAGGTGTTATAGGGTGTTTTTAGCTAGGACTAAAACATCTGTGAGCATGACTTGAAAGCAAAAGAATTCCCATAATCTGGCTATTACATTGAGCTGAATATTCTTTGCTTGATCAAACTTTAAGGAGCCGAATAGGAAGTGAAAGTTAGAGTAGAGAAAGGCTACCATAATTTCCAAGTTTGTTTGATTGAAAAATTTTTCAATTCTATTTAGTTTAGTATTTTTACTAAAATGCTGAGTTATTAAAAGTTATCTCTACATATTATTTTTTTCTTTTTTTCTATTGGGCAGATTTTCCTTTTCTCAAACACGGGAAGTAAAACCATCTATTTCAAATTTAAAGCAAGTCACTTTTAGATATTTGGATAACGACGATGGCTTGTCTCAAAATAGTGTAATCAGTATTGCTCAAGATAGTACTGGATATCTTTGGATTGCTACCAGAAGTGGTTTGGATAGATATGATGGTAACAGCTTCAAACATTACAATAAGCAATTTGAAGCCACTCCAAAAGGAAGAGGGAAAATTTTAGGAAGGGTGTTCGTAGATAGGCAAGATGAATTGTGGATTGTCCCATCAGGTAATACATTGGAAAAATATGATAAGGAAAAAGATGCGTTTTTTAAAGTAAAGAACTTTGATTCTATTGTAAATCTTTTTCAAGATAAGTACTCCAATCTATATTTTAGCCATTACAACGGAGATGTTATATCTATAAATGCGAAGACCAAGGATACTTCAGTTGTTTTTAAGACTAAGGGAGGTGATTTGTTCGTGCATGATTTCATGGAGGTAAGGGATAGTATTTACATGACTACTTTTGAAACCATTTATAGCTTTGATATTAAAACCCATCATTACAAAAAACTTTATAATGATTTGTCTGCCAGAAATCATGTGCTTACCAAGTCTAATGATGGGAATATATGGCTTGGAACTTTAGGTGATGGACTGTACTATAAAACTCCGAAGAGTAATAAGTTTTATCCTGCCAGTGATATAAATGCGAAACTACCTAACAAGCTTTATATTCTTTCCCTTTTTGTAGATAAATACGAGAGGCTTTGGATATGTACTTTAAGAGATGGGATTTTCTTTCTAGATCTTAAAAATAATACCCTTGAGAAATTAAAATTTCAGAAAGGAAATCTTTATGCTCTTGGTGATAACGAAATTATCTGTCTCTATGAAGATTCCAATGGTGTTATTTGGTTGGGTACCAATATTTCAGGATTGGCTTACTATGACGAGTATCTTTCCAAATTCAACGTATTAACATCTAATCAAGTACCCAATAATGTTAATGTTGAAGTGGTGTTTTCTATAGCTACCGACTATCAAGGGAATATATTTTTTGGAACTAATTATGGTTTGACTATTTACAATGCTAAGAATCAGGAATTTAAAACACTTACAACTGAAAACTCCCCTTTACTTACCAACGCCGTTGATGCTCTGTATTATGATAATAAAGAATTGTGGATAGGAACTGGAAATGTGCTCGGGAAAAAAGGTGGGCTCGTTATTTTAAAGGAGAATGGAGAGTATGAGATTTTTGACCAAAATTCAGAGAAGAAACTGGATATAAATTATATCAATAAGATTTTTAAAGACTCTAAAAACCAAATGTGGCTAGCCACAGATTACGGGCTTGTTAAGTTTGATAAAAAGACGGGAGTCGTAGGAAAGTATAATTATAAAAAAGACGATATTAAAACCCAACCGCCAGGCTATGTTTCTTGCATTGTAGAAGATGACAAACAAATACTATGGGTCTCTACTTACGATAGCGGTATTTATACCGTCGACATTAATTCTGGCGAATATATACCGAAAACCAAACAGTTTCATAAGGTAAAATCTATTGTATTTGATCCCAGAAACAAAGATTATTTATGGATAGGAACCAATGGAAGTGGGCTTATCCTGTATAATATTAAATCGAAAATGACTGAAAGTTTTTCAATCCCTGAAGGTTTGCCGGACAACTGTGTTTATGGTGTTCTTTTTGATGAAGCTAATAGTATGTGGCTAAGTACCAACAGAGGATTGGTGAAATTCGCTTACAACGGAAAAGACGATTTCGAAATTGAAAATTTTAGTTTAAACGATGGGCTTCAGTCTTTAGAGTTTAATACCAATGCCTATTATAAAGATAACAACGGGGTAATGTATTTTGGTGGTTTGGCTGGCGCAAATTGGTTTAAACCAGAATATATAACCAAAAATCCTAATCTTCCAAAAACAGTTTTATCAGAAATTGTGGTGCTGGATAAACAAATAGATACGTCAAAAGCTTCTACTTTTAAAAATGATCAAAATACTATAGCTTTTAGTTTTCAAAGTCTTAATTTTTCAAAACCAGGAGGAAATAGTTTTAAATACCGATTGGTAAATTATGATGATAAATGGGTAGAATCCGGGAATCACAATGTGGCACGTTATGTAAACTTACCACCCAATACCTACACTTTTGAAGTAATTTCCAGTAACTACGATGGTTTGTGGAACCCAAATCCGGCAAGTTATACGTTTACCATACTAAAACCGTGGTACTTGAGCAATTTGGCCAAAATTGTTTATGCGATTCTCACTTTGTTCACCATTTATGGTATTTATCTGTATCTAAAATGGCGTTGGCAAATGCGCATGAAGCTGGAACTGGAATCCCGTGAAACAGCCAGATTGAAGAAATTAGACGAGTTTAAAACCAAACTCTACAACAATATTTCCCACGAATTCCGAACACCGTTAACACTCATTTCAGGACCGGTGGACAACCAACTATCCAAACCCAATCTTTCCACTACAGATAAAAATGAGTTGAATCTCATTAAAAGAAATTCCAAAAGATTGCTCAATTTGGTTAACCAATTACTCGACCTTTCCAAGTTAGAAACCGGTAACCTTAAGCTTATGGTTTCTCAAGGAAACCTTTCGGTTTTACTGAAACAATTGGCTACGGCTTTTGAATTTAAAGCTAAAGAGAAAGCTATTGATTTTGCTTATAACATACCTGAAATTGAAACGGCTTGGTTTGATAAAGATGCCATAGAAAAAATAGCATCCAATTTGTTGAACAATGCCGTGAAGTATGCTCCCGAAAAAGGCTATGTGAAATTTGAAGCCACTGTAAATGAAGGCTATATCACGCTTTCGGTAATTAATAATGGCAACACCTTGAAAGATGAAGATTTACCAAAACTATTTCAGCGGTATTACCAAAACAACACCCATAGCGAAGGTGTAGGCATTGGGCTTTCGTTGGTTAAGGAACTTGCGGTGCTGTCTCATGGTAACGTGGTAGCCCATACCATGAATGAGAACGATATCCAGTTTGTGGTTACATTGCCTATAGAACGCGATTATTTTAATACGTCGGAAGTAGGTGAAACCAGTTTCAATTTAAATGGTGAAGATGAAACAGATATAGACGAAATTTCCCTAACCGAAAGCAAAGAAACTAAACCGCTATTGCTTATTGTTGAAGATGATAATGATATTCGGGCATTTGTAAAATCCATTTTAAAAACCGATTATAAAATAGTGGAAGCCGTAAACGGGCAAGATGGCATTGAAAAAGCCTTAAAGCACATTCCGGATATTATTGTTAGTGATGTCATGATGCCCAAGGTAAGTGGTATTCAGTTATGTAATACTTTAAAAGAAGACTTTAAAACCAGTCACATTCCTATTGTGTTGCTTACGGCAAAATCTGGAGACCATAACGAAATAGAAGGTTTGCGAACCGGTGCCGATGCCTATATGACGAAGCCTTTCAACAGCGAAAAACTTAAAATTAGAATTGAAAAGCTAATTACCACACGAAAAAAACTTCAGGAATTTTACAGTAAAAACAACGCTTTGGATTTTCATAACATCAAAGCGCTCAAAACCGAAGAGCAGTTTTTCAAGAAACTTCAAGAAGCTGTTAAAGAAAGTATCATACAATCTGATTTTACGGCTGAAACCTTAAGCCAGTTGATGCACATGAGCCGTATGCAATTACACCGCAAACTAAAAGCGCTTATCGGTCTAACCACTTCAGAATTCATTAGAAACGAACGGCTAAAGCTTGCCGTAGGGTTACTGGAAAAAACAGATTATACTGTTTCAGAAATTGCTTATCAAACCGGTTTCAATTCGCCTTCATACTTCATTAAATGTTTTAAAGAAGTCTACCAAAGTACACCTTCTCAATACCTCGAAAACGCAGGTAAATAAAGACTTTTCGTAGGTTGTTACATAAGTGTGATACTTTGTTACATAAGTGTGATACACTCTTTTCCTTCTCTTATAGTTTTACATCCGTAATGTAAATGCTAATGTTCAAAAAGGACAACCTCAACAACAAAGAAGAAAATATTTATATCCATATAGACCACCTAAAAAGTGGCAACTATATCATCAATATCATGCAAAACAAAAAAGCTATAAAATCCATAAAAATCTCAAAATCATGAAAACAAAATCAAAGCTTAGTTATGTATTAATCCTATTAATCTCTCTGTCTTGTTCTAATAACGATACAGATGAACCCATAAGCGAACCAGTAAGTCTTGCCAATATTCAAGGCAATTGGTTTAGAGTAGGAGGTAACAATCCTGCCAATAACGGTATGATGGTGAATGTGAATGGAGACACAGGAGAAATTATTTTGCCTCAGGAATCGGGATTTTTACAAGGAGACATCAAATGGAAAGATATCGTAGGAGAAGACGTGAATAATTTTAACCATATGGAATTAGCTAGTGACTATAATTACTATGATGGAGAAATGACACTAGGTAGTGATGATACGTTGCGAATTTCCGTGAACTCCGTTGGGGCAGGAAACATACAAAAATGGGTGAGAGTATTAGCAGAGATTGACGATTGTTCACAGTATATACCCTCAAGTCCTTCGGGTTCTCAACCTGATACTTGGGATGAAGTAAATGAAACAGATATGCACACGGGACTTCTTCCAGGAGTAGGTGATGTAGGAGGTGGTATATATACTGTTACATTAAGTAATGATAGCGGAATCGTACCAGGGCTAAAAGTAGCATCGGTTAATGATACAGCTGGAGCGATATCCAGTGGTACAGCAGTTGGAACCAGTAATGAAACCGAAAGAAAAGTAAGTTTTTTGGCTTATCCAGGCGTTGCCTATAATATAGAGGCTCATTATTCTTCTTACATAGTCTCTCCAAACCCAGTGGTTAATTATGATATAAATTGGAGTTTTTCAGGGAAAATGGATTGTTATGAACCCAATGATATCATATCAGAATCGAAGCGAATCCCAAAAAACCAAATCATTGAAGCCTATGCACTTACGGGCTACATCAATAATAGTGTTATTGCTAATGAAGCACAAAATAACGACTACTATAAAGTACAGTTGGAGACTGCAAAAAAGCTAAAAGTAGAATTACTTCAAGTGCCTTCTTCAGTAAATCTAAGTGTCAAAATTCTTAGAATGGACGAATCCCAAGTAGGAACCTCTTACGAAGAAATTTCAGGAGTAGTTTCAGAAGACGGGGCTATTTACAATACAACTACAGACAGTGTTCTACCAGCAGGAAATTATATAGTGAGAATCTACATTGGAGGTACTAGAACAACGGTAATTAATGATGAAGAAGCTACTCCAGAACATTGGAATATGCCGTATAAATTTAAAGTGACTGCCGTAAATTAATTCGTCAATCTATTATTAATAAAGTAAACTATTATGAAAACAAAAATTTTAACCTTATACTGCTTTTTATTGGTTTTAATGGCCTCTGCTCAACAAGCCATTAATTATAAGGCGTTAATAAGAGATACAAATGGTGATGTTGTAGCAAGCCAACCAGTTACTATTCAATTTACCATTTTACAGGGAACAGCCCAAACTCTTGTGTACCAAGAAACCCAAAACCCAACCACAGATGCCAATGGTATAATGATTGTTAACATAGGCGAAGGGACGTCAAGTTATGCTTTTGGAGCAATTCCTTGGAGTAGTGACGACCATTTTCTAAATGTTCAAATAAATATAGGATCAGGCTTTGTAGATATGGGAACCACACAATTCATGGCAGTACCTTATGCTTTAAGTGCAGCCAATGTAACAGGACTGGAAACGGTCTGGGAAAGTAATGGACCAGGGCTTAGATGGATTAGAGAATCACCTGATACACACGGTGATGTAGGTTTTAGAGCAGTAGATTTAAGCACCAGTAGTAGTGCAAATTCAAATAATGGGGCAACAGGAGAATACTCATTTGCTGTTGGCTATCAACCAGTGGTTAGCGGGTATCATTCTGTAGGTATTGGGAATACTGCAATATCTACTGGAGAATTTTCTACGGCAATAGGCCGCTTGGCAAAAGCTCAATCGTATTCATCTACAGCCATAGGAGTAAACAATTTGGGTGGCGGAACCGCCGATAGTTGGGTAGAAACTGATCCTTTGTTTGAGATAGGAAATGGAAATACCACCTCATCAAATGCTTTAACCGTATTAAAAAACGGAACTATAACGGCCCCAAGTTTTGATCTCTCTGAAATCACAAATTCAAAAGCCCTAATAACCAAGGAATATTTAGAGGCCAATGTTTCCTCACCGACAGGCTTGGAAACTATTAATGAAGGCAATGGTGCTGGATGGCGATTGGTGGGAGTTGATCCTAATAATTATGGAAATGTTGGGTTAAATGCTGTGGATTTAAGTATCAATTTATCAACGAGTAGTACTAGTGGAGCTACAGGGATTTATTCTTATGCATCTGGTTTAGGTGCAATAGCTTCTGGTATCTCTTCTAGTGCTATTGGAAATTCAACAAGTGCTATTGGAAATTATTCAACTGTTTTAGGGTATTCTTCATTGGCAACAGGAGATTATTCAACTGCAATCGGATATTTTGGTCAAGCTACTGGTGAGCAAGCCATAGCACTCGGTAATTCGTATGCTACAGGGAATCAATCCTTGTCATTCGGCTACTTATCTGCATCCAATGGTAGATCGTCAATTGCTCTAGGTTCTGGATTAATTGTTGATGCCTATGGAGCAATGTCCATAGGAAATCTAAATGTAGGCGGTGGAAATCCTAACAGTTGGGTAGCTACAGATCCTCTCTTTGAGATTGGTAATGGTACTTCCTCTTCAAACAGAACGAATGCCTTGACTGTATTAAAAAATGGAACTATCACAGCTCCTAGTTTTGATATTGTTGAAATTACTGACCCCAAGGCATTGATTACCAAAGAATATTTAGAGTCAACAGTCTCAGGTTTGGAATTGATTACAGAAGGTACATCTGTGGGGTGGAGAATTGTAGGAAGAAACCCAGATTATTATGGAGATATTGGTGTTGGAGCCATAGACCTAAGTGGTAGTACCTCGAATTCCACAGTCAATGGTGCTACAGGTATCAATTCTGTGGCAATGGGAACCAATACAATTGCATCTGGAAGCTATTCAATAGTGGCTGGGTACTCCTCTCAAGCAATTGGTTCATACTCCACAGCTATGGGAGAATCAGTAACCGCATCAGGAATTTCTAGTGTTGCTATGGGTGCGGAAACAACAGCTTCGGGAGATAATTCGGTTGCTTTTGGTTCATTAACTGAAGCTTCAGGAGAGAATTCCTTAGTTGCGGGAACCTATACACAGGCTACAGCTTTTGCTTCATCGGCTTTTGGCTTTGCAAATTTAGCAGATGATAGTTATGCAACGGTTTTAGGACATTATAATGACTATACGGCCTCTACAACAACATTGTTACAAGTAGGAAACGGTAGTACTTCTAACACTCGCTCAAATGCCTTAACAGTACTTGAAAATGGTTATACTGCTATAGGAACCCATAATGTAGCACCAACCACCGATTTTCAAGTGTATCATGATAACGATGGGACTGTAAATGGTCTTAAGTTACAGAATAAGGGTGGTAACGACAATTGGTGGCGTTTTTATACACTCAATAGCAATGGGCAATTATACTTGTATTCCAAGGCTGGTGGCAATAGCAATGCTGTGGGCTCTTTTGATGATGTATCCGGTGCTTATACTGCGCTTTCCGATAGACGTGTAAAAGACAATTTTAAGGAACTGTATTTTGATTGGGAAAATTTCATGAAGCTAACTCCCCTTACTTATTACTATAAAGCCGATACAACTAAGCAATCACATATAGGTTTTGTAGCTCAGGATGTGCAACCTATATATCCAGAACTGGTAAACTATAATCAGGAAGATGATTTATACCAACTCAATTATTCAGGATTTGGAGTAGTGGCTATAAAAGCTATACAAGAATTAAAGAAAGAAATTAATGTACTGACAGAAGAAAATAAAAAACTCAAAAGTTTAATAGATAACCAAGAACAAGCCAGTGCAGAGCAATCAGAAACTTTACAGGCACTCTTAAAGCGAGTAGAAGCTTTAGAAAAGCAATCTGTTGGTGCTAATTTGGAATTGGTTAAAAACTAGAGTGCCATGAAGAAACTATGCTTTTTAGTATTGTTTGCATTTCAGTTGTCTGCTATGTCACAAACCATAGAAAAATTCAGCATTGATAATGGCGGAGCAAGTTTTCAAAATGGAAACATTCAAATGCTCTATACCATTGGTGAGGTAAATGTGCAGGAAGTCAATACCACTGCTATGGAATTGTCTGAAGGGTTTATCAACCCCAATCCAAATTCACAAACGTGTACCTTTCCCGCCACATCGTTAGGTTTCACAAAAGACAGCGCAGATTGTAATGACTCAAGTGTTACCGTAGTAATTTCTTCTATAGCATTAAATTATCAATCCTATACCTTAGTCTTTGTAGATATTTCAACAGGAACGGAACTTCATCTTGACCACGCAGCACAACCAGGTGTTGAAATCTATCAATCATTTTCATATACTGATAGTACGGTATTTGAATGGTATTGGATAAATAATAGTGCACGTTGTGAAAGTTCTAGAGGAGCTTTCTATATTTCTTCCAATTGTAATACAACTGATAATGATGGTGATGGTTTTACTGCAGACATCGATTGTAACGACAACGATTCAGAATCTTATCCACTCGGGCCTGAATTATGTGACGGTTTTGACAATAATTGTAATGGTTTGATAGACGAAGAAGATATATATTATTTTGATACCTATTCAGCACCATTATGGTTATTAGATGAAGATGGTGATGGTTGGGCAGTAGAGGATAGCCAAATTAGAAGCTGTTTATCTCCGGGGGAAGACTACTTTGAAGTAGTAGGATTATTACCTTCAGATTATGATTGTGATGATACAGACCCATTTCTTAATCCAGAAACCCTTTGGTATTGGGATAAAGACGGTGATGGCTATGCGGTTACTACAATTATGACTTGTGAAGTAGTTGGTACTGGCTATACTACTGATGAGTTGCCTCTTGGTGATTGTGATGATTATGATGCAAGTATAAACCCCGGCATTACTTATGAATGCATAGACAATAAGGATAATGATTGTGATGGTTTGGTCGATGAAATTGAGGATTTAGTGATTTTTTTGACAGATGCTGATAATGACGGTTTTCCATCGCCAGATTATGTTTCATGTACCACAGATAGTAATTACTATCCGTATTATGTTAGCAATGGCGCATTTATAAGTGATTGTGACGATAGCGATTTCAATATTAATCCAGACGCTACCGAAATATTATGTAATGGTATAGACGAAAATTGTAATGGTTTAGCCGATGATGATGCCCAAGATCCTGTTTGCCTTGCTCAAAACATAACTGTTGAATTAGACCAAGTTACAAATGAAGCAACAATTTCAGTAAATGCTATTGATGTGGGCTCTTATGATAATTGTGGTATAGAAAGTATGGTGCTTTCGCAAACCAACTTTAATCAATCAAATATTGGGGAAAATGCCCTAACCTTAACTATAACTGATGTTAACGGAAATGTTTCGTTTTGTGATTTCACAGTTACTGTCATTGAAAGTACTTTAGGTGTAAATGACAACGCTTTGGAAAATCTGGAGTTTTATCCCAATCCATTTGACAATGTGATTAACATTAAGATTCCACAAGTTTACAGCAATGATGAGTTTCAAATTTCACTGTTGGATATCACGGGTAAAAAAATAATGGAAATAAAGGCAGTATCTCAGGGAGGTCTAATCCAAGTCTCGCACATAGAGTCTTTGTCTCAAGGCATTTATATCTTGAAAATAAACAATTTTAAAGAAAACCAACATCGAGTAGTCAAGCTCGTCAAAAGTTAATTCAATTCACATGAAAACAAATAGCCATTTTGCCATCACCTTAATGATGATTGCAATTTTATTTTTCAACTGTAAAAATGAAAAGAAAACCCAATCGGTAGAAGAAACCACCACCGAAGAAGTGGCTGAAAAACCTTCTAACGTTATTAATGTGGTTACACGAAGCATGGAATTTCAATCTGTAGATACGATTCCTTCGGGGTGGAACACCTTTAAATACCAAAACCTTTCCAATGAAACCCATTTTTTTCTGTTGGATAAGTACCCTGAAGGGAAAACCATAGAAAATACCCTTGCTGAAGTAGCCCCTGTTTTTGGATCTGGTATGGACTTGATAAATGAAGGAAAAGCCCAAGAAGGTTTTGCCGAGTTTGCCAAGTTGCCGGCATGGTATGGCGATATTGTTTTTTCTGGAGGCTCAGGATTGATTGCGCCCAAGCACACTTCACTAACGACGGTTAAATTAGA